>DRLZ01000044.1 GCA_011322755.1 Crenotrichaceae bacterium | reverse complement strand
TTACTGCCCTCGACTGTCAATACAGCGCGTATCGTGTTGCTGCATCTGGATTTGGGGTCTGCCGGAAAGCGTTATTTAATGATCCGTCGTCACCAGATTGACCCTGAACTGTTTCGCCAGTTGCGGGTTGTCTTGAAAATATCTCCAGCAACAGATTAATACTCTCAGACAACTTCAAATGACGTATAAGAAACAATTTCAGCAAAACATCCAGTCTGGTAAACCGTTGATTATGGGGATTCTTAATCTAACGCCGGACAGTTTTTCTGATGGCGGCCAGTTCAACACGCCTCAACACGCGCTCGAACGTGCTTTGCAAATGGCAGAACAAGGTGCCAATATTATCGATGTTGGCGGTGAGTCTACCCGGCCGGGATCAGTCCGGGTTATGCCGGAACAACAGATTGATCGGGTGATTCCGGTTATAGAAGCTGTCCGCTCTCAATTACCTGATCGTTGCTGCATCAGTATTGATACCACCTCGAGTAACGTTGCAAGGGCTGCGCTGCAAGCTGGCGCAAGCATTATCAATGATATTTCAGCAGGCAGCGAAGATCCTAAAATCTTGCAACTGGCAGCACAAACTCATGCCAGCATTTCTCTGATGCATATGCAGGGCACACCGGGAACCATGCAGGATAATCCACATTACAACAATGTTGTGGAAGAGATTCTCGAATATCTACAACAACGTATTACAGTTGCGCTGGATGCGGGAATTGCTCCAGAACAGATTATTATTGATCCGGGCATCGGGTTTGGAAAACGCCGTGTGGATAATCTGCAGTTACTCGCCAGTCTCGACCAATTTTCCGCGCTTGGCTACCCTGTTTTGCTGGGTACCAGTCGCAAGCGTTTTATGGGAGCGATGTTGGAAAATCCGTCTCAGCAACAACTTGCGCTGAGTACGGCAATGACCACCGCGTTAGGTGTGATGTCAGGTGTGCGCATTTTTCGCGTGCATGATGTTGAAGAAAATCGTATTGCTGCTGATCTGGCATATACAATCAGGCAGTCGAAAGATACGATGGTTTAAAGCCAGTCAATGCTGCTCAGGCTGAAACAAACTGTCGAATGCGTTCAACACCTGATTGCAGGTTCTCAAGCGATGTCGTATAGGCAAAACGCAAGTGGTTATGCGCTTGATGTTCGCCAAAATCACGTCCTGGAGTCACCGCAACGCCAGCACGTTCCAGCAAGTCTCTGGCAAATGCATCGCTGTTATCTGTCAATGACTCGCAGCCGGCGTAAATGTAAAACGCTCCGTGTGGTTTGCCTTCAATACTGAAACCAAGCGAGCGTAGCGCGTCATAGAGAAAATCACGACGTTGCTGAAACTCCAGACGACGTTGTTCCAGGATCTGCAGGTTTTCAGAATCAAATGCATGAACCGCTGCGACCTGGGCAATTGTTGACGCTGATATAAACAGATTTTGCGCCAGTTTTTCTGCAGCGTCAATCAGCGTATCCGGAACCACAAGCCAGCCCAGCCGCCAGCCTGTCATACCAAAGTATTTTGAAAAACTATTGATAACCAATACATCAGTGCTGAATTCAAGCGCACTGCGGGCAGATTCAGCATAAACCAGACCATGATAAATCTCATCTGATACGATCCAACCATTTTGGCGAGTGAGAAAATCAATGACAGCTTGTAATTGCATCGCAGAGATCATGGTTCCGGTTGGATTGGAAGGTGAAGCAATGATGGTTCCACACGTCTTATCAGTCCAGTACTGTTGCACTAAATCAGCTGTTAACTGGTAATCAGTTGATCCATCCACAGGAATTAACACCGGTTTGCCATCAAACAAATGAATAAAATTACGATTGCAGGGATAACACGGGTCTGGCAGCAAGACGTGCTGACCTGGATTAACCAGCATTGCCATGGCAAGCATCAATGCACCTGAAGCGCCTGGTGTAATAAAAATCCGTTCAGCAGCGATTGAGAGTTGAGCATGTTGTTCATAGTATTCGGCTATGCGCTCACGGAGCAGTGGAATTCCAGCGGCAGGCGTGTATTTGACTGATCCACATGTAAGCATTTGTGAGGCAGCCTGAAGTATTAGTGGAGGTGTTGGGAAATCCGGTTCGCCGACTTCCATATGTACAATGGAACGCCCAGCCTGTTCCAACTGCTGTGCTCTGGCAAGCAGATCCATGACGTGGAAAGGCTGAATCCGGTTTATTCGCTGTGCCAGCTCATACACTTAACTGATTCCTTATTTGCTATCAATTCCGTTTAATCAATACTTCAGCAATGCATTATACTCATAGTGCGAAATCATAATTAACGATTGTTGGATACACAATGGGACAGGAAATCAGCTCAACACATTTTTCACAAGCAGATTTTGATGCATTTTATGCTCATCTGGAAAGCGAAACTAAGTCGTTCTCTCAGCAGATTGCTCAAGGCTTGTGTTCCCACAAACTGCCTGTTGCAGGATTTGAAATTGAAGCCTGGCTGGTTGATGATGAAATGAATCCTGTGGCTTTAAACCAGACTTTTCTGCAAGCATTCAACAATCCACTGGCGACAACCGAACTCGCTCAATTCAATATCGAGTTGAATAATCAACCCGTCGAATTGAAGGATAAGGCTCTGAGCAAATTACATGCAGAGCTGGACACAACCTGGGCATCTGCCAGCCAGACTGCAAATACACTCAATGCAAAACTGTTGATGATCGGCACCCTGCCGACATTGCGACAGTCTGATCTGACGCTGGCAAATATGTCGCCACTGAAGCGCTATCAAGCGTTGAATGAGCAAATACTGCATTTACGCGGAGAACCATTAAAACTTGCTATCACCGGCAAAGAATCGTTATCCATTACACATGACGATGTGATGCTGGAAGCGGCAACAACCTCGTTTCAAATCCATTTGCAATGCCCACTTGAGCTGGCACATCATTATTATAATGCTGCTGTTATCGCATCTGCGCCTATGGTTGGTATTAGTGCAAACGCGCCTTATTTGTTTGCTAAAGAGTTATGGTGTGAAACACGTATTCCGTTGTTTGAACAAGCCATAGAAGTTGGTGGTTACGATGGCGCTGCACACGGCCCCATGCGCCGGGTTAGTTTTGGAACGCAATACGCGCGTCGCTCAATTATGGAATTTTTTCAGATCAATCTGGAGCATTTTCCTATTCTTTTGCCAATGCAGTTTGAGCAACCCACCACTCACATGGAACATTTGCGATTACACAATGGCACGATATGGCGATGGAATCGACCATTAGTCGGATTTGATGATGATGGCACAACACACGTCCGTATCGAACATCGGGTAATGCCGGCTGGCCCGACCATTATTGATTCTATCGCGAATGCTGCTTTTTTCTATGGTCTTGCCGAGGAACTCTGCGATACAGCAGTGCAACCCTTGCCTGAACTGGCTTTTTCCCAGGCAAAAGATAATTTTTATCAATCCGCTCGATATGGACTGGATGCTCAAATTACCTGGCTGGATGGTCAGAAACATCGTGTCCAGGATTTGATCGCATCCGATTTGATTGATATGGCGTATCGGGGACTTGAAAAGCTTGGGGTTGATAGCGGTGATGCAAGCACCTATCTTGAAATCATCAAACAAAGAAACCTCACCGGACAGACCGGCAGCCAATGGCAACGTCAATATAGACATCAAACAGGCAACGAACTGAATACAATGGTTATGGCCTACTATCAACACCAGCAAACAGGGTATCCAGTACATACATGGGAACTGAGTTGAACACTGTAAAACTTTCAATCCTCAATCATCTGCCTGACGGCATTATTGAATCGGAAGCCACGGCGTTACATCAGATATTGCCGCATCCAACCCTGATTCATTTGCAAGGACGTATCAAGCAACCAATGTTTGTGTCTGTGTTATTACATGGTAATGAACAGACTGGTCTACTTGCAATACAGGCACTGCTAAAAAAATATCAGCACAAACCATTACCGCGTAGCGTATCGATTTTCTTTGGTAATGTTCTGGCGGCAAGACAGAAAAAACGCAGGCTCAACAGCGAACCAGATTATAACCGCATCTGGCCGGGTACAGAGTTACCTGAATCAGCTGAAACACGGATAGCGCACCAGGTTGTTGAAGAAATGCGCCAACGCAATGTGTTTATCAGCGTCGATATTCATAACAATACGGGCCTGAATCCTCATTTTGCCTGCATTAACTCACTACAGCCTGAATATCTGCACCTCGCCAGTTTGTTTGGACGGCTCACAGTTTATTTTCTCCGTCCAAAAGGCGTTCAGTCCGCAGCTTTTGCCAGAATTTGCCCTGCGGTAACACTGGAATGCGGCAAGCCAGGTGTGCAATTCGGTGTTGAACACGC
>DRLZ01000043.1 GCA_011322755.1 Crenotrichaceae bacterium | reverse complement strand
GTTTTGCCAACCAATTCTGCTTCAGCACGATCGTAAGCGTTGTCGACCTGAATGCGAATAAATTTAGTTGCACCTTCACCATCTTTTACAATTTGTTCTGCTAAGGATGCACAGACTGTTTTAACTGCATTGACCAGTATCTGGAAATCGCGACTTTCGGGTTGAAACGCTGGGTTTCCTGTTTGCCCTGTTGCCATTAATACACAGGCATCATTGGTGGATGTGTCGCCATCCACGGTAATCGAATTAAATGTATCAGGAATGACCCGATCCAGACATGTTTGCAATGCCTGCTGTGTCACAGTTGCATCGGTTGCGATAAACGCCAGCATGGTTGCCATATTGGGATGGATCATGCCAGAGCCTTTGCAAATCCCTGTTACCTGAAATTGTTTTTCATTGATGCGGAAGCTGGTTGAAGCTGTTTTTGGGCGGGTATCTGTTGTCATGATAGCCTTAGCCGCTTTTGACCAACCGTTTTCGGAAAGATTGTCTATTGCCTGAGGGATTGCCTGAAGAATTGATTCAACTGGGAGCTGTTCGCCAATAACACCTGTTGAGAATGGCAAGACTTGATTGGCGGAACGACTGGTGTGTTGAGCAACTCGCTCACAAATCAACCGGGCATTGATAAGACCTTGCTCTCCCGTACCTGCATTGGCATTTCCTGAGTTGATGACCAGATAGCGTGGTGTTTCAGTCAGATGTTCCCGTGTCATAATAACCGGTGCGGCTTGAAATGCATTGCGTGTTAAAACAACGGCTGTAGTGGTTCCGGGCGCCATTTCGATAACAACAAGGTCGTCTCTGTCGCTCTGACGAATACCTGCACATGTACTGCCCAGTTTCAGTCCAGCGATTACCTGGGGTGTTTGCTGATGATTCACTGTAATTGAGAAAGAGTAAGCGAAGGATTTCTGTTATTAGGTGGTTTCCAAAAACTGTAAGGTTTGCGGTTAGCTTAATTTACCATGGCATTGCTTGTATTTTTTCCCTGAACCACAAGGACAAGGGCTGTTCCTGCCAACTTTTTGGGTATCCCGCACATATGGACGTTGTGGTTCCTGTGGCTGTGGATTTTGTTGTTCAGGTTGTTCTGGGTCTTCCAACGCGGATGCTGCCTCAGCATGTTGATATTCAAGCGCTGTTTCGTCTGTACGTTGCTCTTCTTCCATTGCCACAACATCTTCATCAGCTTGTACCTGGACTTTGGAAACAATGCTGATCACTTCCTGTTTAATGTTTTCCAGCATTGACTGAAACATTGCAAATGCTTCGCGTTTGAATTCCTGTTTGGGATCTTTTTGGGCATAGCCACGCAGGTTAATTCCCTGGCGCAGGTGATCCATTGCTGCTAAATGTTCTTTCCATGCATTATCCAGTACTTGTAGCATTGCAACTTTTTCAAAATGGCGGATGACTGCCGGGCCAGCTTGTTGTTCTTTATTCGCGTATTCTTCTCTCGCTTGTTTCAAGATGAGCTTGAACAGCCCTGTGTCATCAATATTTTTATCGTTATCAAGTATGGCCTGTGCGGATACGTTGATTCCGATATTTGCTTCCAGAGCTTCTTCAAGACCTTTGATATCCCACTGCTCTTCCATGCTTTGTGGTGGTACATGAGCTTCGAACAGATCTTTGATGACATCATGCTGAATGGCTTTGATGGTATCACCAATCTCTTCTGCAGCCATTAATTCGTCACGTTGTTCGTAAACAACCCTGCGCTGATCATTGGCAACGTTATCGTATTCAAGTAGCTGTTTGCGAATATCAAAATTGCGTCCTTCAACTTTGCGTTGGGCGTTTTCTATCGCACGGGTAACCCACGGATGTTCAATGGCTTCTCCTTCTTCCATCCCGAGTTTTTGCATCATGACAGCGACACGTTCAGATGCAAAAATACGCATTAAATCATCTTCGAGTGACAGGTAAAATCTTGATGATCCTGGATCACCCTGGCGGCCTGAACGTCCGCGTAACTGGTTATCAATGCGTCTGGATTCATGGCGTTCTGATCCGATCACATGCAAGCCACCGAGCTCAATGACATGATTGTGGCGTTGTTTCCATTGTTCGCGGGTTTTTTCAATGTCTTGTTCAGAAGCGTTTTCTCCGAGTGCAGCGATTTCTTTTTCCAGATTGCCGCCAAGAACAATGTCAGTACCACGGCCAGCCATACTGGTGGAAATCGTCACCGCACCGGGAACACCTGCTTGCTCAATAATATGAGCCTCTCGCTCATGTTGCTTGGCGTTGAGTATTTCATGTTTGATTTTTGCCTGTTTCAGTATTTGTGACAGAAACTCTGAGTCCTCAATCGATGCAGTACCAACCAGCACAGGTTGGCCACGGGACAGGCATTCTTTGATGTCATCTCTGACTGCTTCATATTTTTCACGTTTGGTAATGAAAATCAGGTCACCTTTATCATCCCGGATCATCGGGCGATGAGTTGGAATAACGATGACTTCCAGGTTATAGATTTGTTGAAGTTCAAATGCTTCAGTGTCGGCGGTACCCGTCATTCCAGATAACTTGTCGTAAAGCCGGAAATAATTCTGGAAGGTGATGGATGCCAGGGTTTGGTTGTCACTTTGGATCGGGACGCCTTCTTTGGCCTCAATTGCCTGATGCAATCCATCAGACCAGCGTCGTCCCTGCATGACTCGACCGGTAAATTCATCAACGATCATGATTTCATTATTGCGAACAATGTATTCAATATCTTTTTTGAAAACAACATGTGCGCGCAATGCTGCTTTGACATAGTGCATTAACGAAATGTTGTTTGGGGCATACAGACTTTCCCCTTCAGCTAGAAGCTGATGCTCGACCAAAAGTCTTTCAAGATTGATATGACCTTCGTCTGTCAAATAAGCCTGTTTAGCTTCTTCATCGAGAATATAATCACCAGAGTTCTCCTCTGTTCCTTCTTCTTCCTGGGGTTCTTGTTGTTTCAGTAGTGGAACGAGTTTGTTGAGATGGACATAGAGTTCAGTTTGATCGTCTGTTGGTCCCGAGATGATCAGTGGTGTTCGTGCCTCATCAATGAGAATGGAATCAACTTCATCAACAATTGCATAATGCAATCCACGCTGGACTTTTTGTTCCAGGCTGAAAGCCATATTGTCGCGCAAGTAATCAAAACCAAACTCATTATTGGTTCCATAGGTAATGTCTGCTGCATAGGATTGTTGACGTTGCTCATGATTGAGCGCACTGATGATGACACCAGTCGTTAGTCCCAGAAAGCTGTAAAGCTGGCCCATCCATTCAGAGTCGCGTTGTGCAAGATAATCATTGACGGTAACAACATGTACGCCCTCACCGGTTAATGCGTTCAGGTAGGCAGGTAATGTAGCGACCAGGGTTTTACCTTCCCCTGTTCTCATCTCGGCAATTTTTCCATCATGCAATGCCATGCCACCGACCAGCTGAACATCGAAGTGACGCATTCCCAATGACCGCTTGGCAGCTTCCCTGACTGCTGCAAATGCCTCAGGCAAAAGCTGGTCAAGTGTTTCGTTTTTCTTGAGACGTTGCTTGAATTCTTCTGTTTTAGCCTTTAGTTCTTCATCTGACAGCTTTTCAAAGGTTGGCTCCAGTGAATTGATGACGCGTGCAATTTTATGCTTTTTCTTGATATACCTGTCATTTCGGCTACCAAATACAGCTTTCCCCAACTTCCCCAGCATTGATGTTTATCCGTAATAAATAAATGGTTAATAAAATATCTCAATTCACAGTGACCGCACTGACCGGGATGGTGGTCATATGACAGAAAAACTGATTCATAAGCCAGTTTTTGATTCAATATTGCATCAAGTATAGTCAGTACTGGCTATAACTTGCAGATTTTGAACAGCTATGTATTGTATGGTGTATTATAGTCGAATGTAAGATGTTTCCGTATCGACTTTTCTGTCGTTTCATTGTCATCGTGTGTTTTTCAAACTCTTTCGTTTCTAAACCAGGTTGGCGGATTGCAGCGGCAAGTGGTGTGGCTTTGACGATTGATTGCTATTCATCTGTTTGAAAATTGAAATGAAAAAAGCAACGCCATCTGTTCGACAAGTCATGAAAACTAAACACCCAGTGTGTTTAAGCTTAATCAAACGAGTAGAGATCCATTCAGAGTTGCTGGTTTTGATCAAACAATCACTTCCTGAAGTTCTTGCCGAAAATTGTAATGGTTGTTGTCTTAATCGATCGACATTGATTCTGTATAGCCGTTCAGCGACATGGATTTCACAGCTGCGTTTTTATCAACCGACAATATTAGAAACGCTCAAGCTCAAAACACCGCAATATGCAATCTCAGAGATTCTTTTTCGCGTACAGGTGACTTCAGTCGGACTTGCAACACAACAGACCAAGAGACAACCACATGTCCCATCTTCTCAAACAATTGATGAGATTGCTAAAAGCGCTCGTTATGTCACGGATACACAGTTAAGGTCAAGCCTCGAAAGCCTTGTGCAAACGTTGCGAGATAAGGCAAAATAATCATCTGTTTCGCATGTCAAAACGAATTGTTCAGGTAACGTGGCTGGTTAGATTCAGTTCGCCATTCTTCTTTGTCGTTCTATCCTGCTGCTAATGCACTTTCCTGATAAAGTACGCGTGGTTTCAAAACCCCTTCTGAAGACACTATATCCCAAGCTTGCGGCATGCTGATTAATTTCATTAAGAGCTGGTTGTTTAGAGAATGACCTGATTTGAATGCTTTAAATTCACCGATCAGGCTATGTCCAAGCAAGTATAAATCACCGATTGCATCAAGGATCTTGTGTTTGACGAATTCATCGACATAACGTAAGCCATCTTCATTGAGGACACGCTGGTTATCCACGACGATAGCATTCGCAAAGCTCCCTCCCAGGGCCAGGTTGTGTTGCCTGAGTTGTTCCAGTTCGTGAATAAATCCAAACGTGCGTGCCCGGCTTATTTCCTTAACAAACGAGACATCGGAAACTTCAATACTGGCTGAGCTGGTTTCGTCGTGAAATGCAGGGTGATCAAAATCAATGGTAAAGGTGACTTTATATCCATCGAAGGGCTCAAGGCAAGCCCACTTATCACCATCTCTGACCATAATCTTGCGTTTGATGCGCAAATATGTTTTGAGCGCACTTTGCTGCTGTATCCCTGCAGACTGTAACAGAAAAACAAACGGCCCTGAACTGCCATCCATGATAGGAATTTCAGATGTGTTGATGTCAACTGTCGCATTATCAATACCAAGCCCTGAGAATGCGGCAAGTAAATGTTCAACTGTAGAAACACGCACATTACCATTCGTTAGTGTCGTCGATAGTGTGGTGTTTCCTACATTTTCAGGTTTGGCCGAAATTTCTACCGGTGTATCCAGATCTACTCGCCGGAATTTAATACCAGAGTCAGGCGGGGCAGGTCGAAAAGTCATCTCAACATTCTTACCGGTGTGTAGACCGACACCTGTTGCTCTAATGGTGTTTTTTAAGGTTTTTTGTCTGATCATCAATCCCACTTTATCCTTAGCAAGCATTAGACAGTATCAGATTTTACTGTAATGCTGTGCTGAATCGTGTCATCTAATTTGTTCAATAGCAAAACCAGGAATTGGTTGAATAATCCTCTCCAGGATTGTTGATTCATTGTACTCAAACAACCGTTGTACTCGGTCTATCTGTTATTTTTGCCGCAAGTATTGAGAAATTAATATGTGCCTCAGATTATAT
>DRLZ01000042.1 GCA_011322755.1 Crenotrichaceae bacterium | reverse complement strand
CTAAATTTATTCGCATTCAGGTCGACAATGCTTACGATCGTGCTGAAGCAGAATTGGTTGGCAAAACCATCGCGGGGTCGCCATTGGTTAAAACAGCATTTTTTGCATCCGACCCAAACTGGGGCAGGATTCTTGCCGCAATTGGACGCGCCCCTGTTAACAACCTTGATGTGAATTTGATTTCGTTGTGGATTAACGATGTCAATATTCTCAGTAACGGAAATCCCTCTCCAGACTATCGAGAACAAGACGGTCAACTCGCCATGTCAGCAGCAGAGATTGTGGTACGGGTTGCCTTGGGCCGTGGAAATGCATCTGTGACAATCTTAACCTGTGATTTGTCATATGACTATGTAAAAATCAATGCTGAATACCGAAGCTGACCCGATTAAATGGTTCCTGCTCAGTATATTACCTGGATTGATAATAACCCATTTTTGCAATTAACTTTCATATGGAAACATTACATGTTGTTGTTGGCATTCTAATCAACAAAAAGACAGAGGTCTTGATTAACAAACGTGCTAACAACACACATCTGGCCGGGATGTGGGAGTTTCCCGGGGGTAAGCTGGAACCTGGAGAAACAAGACATCAAGGTCTTTCCCGTGAATTACGCGAGGAATTGGGAATTGATGTGACACGAGCTGAACCGTTGATCCGGATCCATCATCAATACCCTGAACGTAACGTCTTACTCGATGTTTGGAAGGTCATTGAATACAGCGGTCAAGCTTCTGGATGTGAGCAGCAACCCTTGCAGTGGGTATTGCCAGAACGCTTACATCAATACAATCTCCCTCCAGCTGACAGACCAGTACTCAAAGCCTTGTCGCTACCGGAATATTATGTGATTCTTGATGCAGACCGGCAATCTTCCAACGCCCTTCATAAGCAAATTCATAACAATGCGAAACAACATTGTTCCCTGTTTTTACTCAGAAGCAAGGCACTTGGCGTCGATCAGTATGATGATCTTGCTCGGGATTTAATCCGGCTGGCCAGACAATTGAATGTTCGCTTGTTACTAAACTCCACTGCTCAACACGTTGTTGCATCCGGGGCAGCAGGATTGCATTTATCCGCACAGGCTGCGTCGTGTCTGGATTACCGCCCTCTCGATGAAAATTATTTACTTGGCGTTTCGTGTCATCACTCCAGCGAGCTTGCCATCGCCGAACAGCTTAACGCTGATTTTGCTCTGCTATCACCTGTACAGCACACAGCATCGCACCCGGATACAACACCATTAGGCTGGGAGCAATTTAGTCATCTACTGGATATGGTCAATTTACCTGTTTATGCACTGGGTGGTCTTGGTGTTACTGACATTACTCAAGCAAAACGATACGGCGCACAAGGCGTAGCAGGTATCTCTGCTTTTCAATAATCTGATGAACTGGAATCATCCTGCTGATCACTGACAACTGGTGTGCCAGGAATTCTATGCCCTTCTGAAGCCCAGTCACCCAGATCAATCAGCTTGCAACGCTCGCAACAAAATGGGCGATATTGTTGAGATTGCACCCACTGTACCTGTTTTTTGCAGGTTGGACACAACACGATTTTAATATTGGTTTCTTTCTTCATAACAGGCATTTAGTCAACCGAAATTCAATATCTTCTTCTACTTGAATGGGACGCTTCTCCACAGATTGAGATAAAAAACGCACAGTAAAACGATGTTTACCTCCACTAATCTCAGCAAAAACAGGTAATGCATTGTCAATACTGACCCTGATTAACTGGTACGGGCGGGTTTGATCCAGTGTGGCTTGAAAAAAACCTGCCATCGCTAACACATCTTCCGGAACAGCGCTGCTGCGAACCATATTCATCAGCAAATCAATACCAAGCTTGATTTCAGATAACGATTCTAGCCAACGATCAATATCTTCTTTGCGTTGTTCATCTGCTTGTAGCAGCCAGCGCTGATACCACGGTAAATCGAAGCCAAACTTGCCGCCTGCAATCGGTGTTCTTAATGAAATTGACTGAAAAAAGTCCTGATTAATAATTGATGCGCCAATTTTTCCTTTTGTTGTAGACAAATGCTGGCGTACAGAATTAACCTTGTCCTGTAATTCACTCAATGCAGAAGAATCCACATGCTGATTCTGAGATAATTTTTCAAGCAGAACAGAGGTTCGGTCGAGTTCTTTCAATAATTCAGATTTGACATCATTCCTGGCCAGAATTGTTAAGATTTCCAGCAAGGCATCAACCAATGCTCTGGCATCCCAGAAACTTGTTCCCTGATAATAAAAATCGATTTGGAGAAATAATTGTTCCAAACGAAGTAGCAAGCGAATGCGTTCGTTTAACGGGAATTCAAAATGAATAAGGTTACTCAAAATAGATTAGTCGCTTGTTTGTGAAATTGATAGATATAAATTGTGCAGTTTTTTTACATCTTTCACAAGCGTTGATATTGATTCTTGTTGATTGACTATCACATCATCGGCCAGCTGCAGCCTGTTTTCCCGGCTGGTCTGATTGGAAAGTATGCGCATGGCTTCTTTCTCACTGAGATTGTCTCGCATACTGATTCGTTTGACTTGCAACTCTGTCGGGCAATCAACAACCAGCACACGATCAAACAATGAACGACTGTCCGTCTCGTATAACAATGGAACGATTGCAATGCAATAAGGCCCGGATTGCTGTTCAAACCAGTCGCTTAATGCTTGAAAAATCAATGGGTGAGTTATCGCTTCCAGTGCATGTTTATCCGGAACTGACTTGAAGATGCGCTCACGCAGCCAGCGTGAATTCAAAAAACCATCAGCATCCAGACACTGTGGCCCAAAATATTCTACAATCATTTGAAATGCGGGCGCCCCAGGCTGCCTGATTTTACGGGCAAGATGATCAGTATCAATGATTGCGACCTGATACGCCTGAAACAGCGAAGCAACAGTGGTTTTTCCGCTTCCCGCACCACCTGTCATTCCTATTTTCAGCATACCAGAAAGTCTATCACAGTCTGCCGGATTCTCAGTCTGAATCCGCCGTATTAATAGACTGTGCTGGCGGCAAAATAGCGCATCATGTCATCGTGCTAAAAATTGATGCGGATCCCCACCCAGCCAGCTCGCCCGGCTCCGGGAGCGACAAAACGTGGATCGTTGAATTGCTTTCCTAAAACCTCATCAGCTTGACCAAAAACTCCAGCAGTTTTGTAGCGACGATCAAACAGATTATTCACCTTGCCCAGCAAGGTCACATGATCATAGACTTCCAGTTCGGCGCGCAGGTTAAACAGCCAGTAGCCGCCAAGTTTCGGGTTTTCGTTACTTTCATCGCCTCTGAATACCTGATCGCCGTTATGCACCCCATTCACAGTCAAGCGAAAACGATCCCAAAGCTCCACGCCTGCAACAAACTTGAATACATGTTTGGGAACTCCCGGAATTAATGACCCGCTATCGACAAAAATTGCACCATTGTCGTCAGCTGCTGGATTATTCGGGCTGAACGCTGTAAATGAATCCAGAAATGTCGCATCCAGATAAGTGTAGTTTGCGCTTAAATGCCATTGGTCAAATTTACCAAAAACCTGATCGAAGTGGGTGTCGATGCCGAGTTCTACACCGTGTCGGCGAGTTTCTCCGATATTGCTGAAAAAGCCTTCACTGGCAAGCCTGCCTGAGGTAATGAAATAGATTTCATCATCTGTTCGGGTATTGAAATAGCCAACATTCCAGTTCATATAACCTTTGGGTAGTGGAACATCACGCCCACGAAAACCGATTTCCCAGGTGCTTGCCACAACCTGTTTCAAATTTGGGTCGGACAAGAACGCATTGGGTAGTTTGCATGGTTGCTCCGGGTCTGCGCAACTCAGCTCGACTGGTGATGGAGCACGGTTTGATTCGCTGTAATTTCCGTAGAATTGCAGTTGTGGCATCACACTGTAAACAAAACCACCAGCAGGATTGAAACGGTCGTAGCTGTGACGTCCATTTAATTCTGTACCGTCTTTGTCTTTCAAGCGCACATCGGTATGGTTATAACGTGCCGAGAAGGTTAATGTCAGCGCATCGGTCACAGACAAGCTATCGGTGAGATAAAACGAGTAACTGGTTGAACGGCTTCTCAATCGAACCCGTGGCTCACTAAGCAACACACCGCTACGCGTTGTTCCACGCGTTGAAGTCAACGTTCCCAATTCAGTATCTGCTTTGAAATTGACCTTGGCTGTATCATAACTACTGCCTATAATCAGCTGGTTTTCCATTCCCAGCAATGGCTGCAAAAAAGCTGTCTGCAAACTGCCGCCCCGACCATATTGACTGGTGTTGGAAAAGTTGTTGGTTGCACCAATCAATGCATCGCTGGCAGTAATCAGTTGCTGATTGATATCCAGCGCCAGAGTTTCCTCATCATCATTTTGTTCACAGATAAGCCCGGCATTCTGATTGTTTTCACATTCATCAAAGTCACTGTCGTCGCCATTAAACGATCCGGTTTTACTTTGCCGTAAATAGGCGACACCTGAGAGCTTTATTTCATCTGTGACCCAAAGCAAGCCATCCAGTGAAGATAGAAATAAGCGATTAATTGTCCGGTCTGGATGGGTAAACACACGTTTAGGATTGATTTTGGCAAGCTGAACAGGACTTGGGCCATTACCGTGCAGCTTGTTATCTGCATAAGCAATGTTCAGGTTTAAATCCGAGCGATCCGTTTGCCAGCTAAAGGTACTCAGGCCTTGTAATACCCGACTGTTTGAAAAATCACGGTAACCGTCTTCGATAAAATAATTTCCAGCCACATAATAACCTAAACTGCCATTATTACCGCCACTGCTAAAACGCCCGTTTTTACGATCCCAGGAACCGTAATACCCCTCTATTTCATGGCCTGGCGCAGTAAAGCCGGTTTTGGTGCGAATGGATAGCGCACCTCCCAGACTGTTGAGTCCAAAGATTGGATTCGACCCCGGCAACAAGGCCATTTGCTTGATTGCATTATTAGGCAGCAAATCCCACAACACAGTATCGCCAAACGGTTCGTTAAATCGCACACCGTTCACGTAAACAGCCAGTCCTTGTGGATTTCCAAGTAACGGCGATGCGGTAAATCCACGATAACGGATATCTTTTTGATACGGGTTGCTTTGCAAATTGTTAACTGTGACTCCTGAAAATTGCAGCTCCAGTAACTCAGACGTACTTTGTGATTGTGATGCAGAAAAGTCCTTGTCATCCGCTATATGGACTACCCCTGGCAATTTATCTACTGCAAGACCACTTCCCATTAACGGTGTAGAATTCACAATTTGCATGGTTGGTAATTCAACACTGTCTTCTGCGTACACAGATACAACACAATCTGTCATCCATAAAATGATCAGTACCCAGCAGCGCATTTTTCTAGCCATGGTCTTGTAACATCCTCTCAACTATAAAATAATGCGCTATTCTACTGCATCAAGTGCGGTCATGAACTAAAAACCGAAATGTTGGGAAACCTTCCCGAGCGAAACTGGGAAAATATCGCCTGTTAATCATGTCAATCTCATCAGGAGATAAAAATAAGGACTTAAACAGTGGATTTACGCTCAAGACTCAATCTGGTCGTGGTATTGATGATGCTGCTCATCGCAAGCGCAGGAGTAATATTCAGTGTACTAAACGCGAGGCAATCGGTGAAAAGAGAAGTCGATACATCGATCAGAACAGTCAGCAATATGCTGGATATCGGCTTGCAAGATGTGTATGCAAAACAGCATCCGGGAGATTATTTATCCCACCTCATCGACCAGATTGAACAACAACGCCATATTCACATCCATGTTAACCCAGCGATCAACACAAGTGTTTCAGCGCAAAGCAGCCAAAATCAATTACCTGAAACACAGCAGACGCCACCATGGTTTGGTAATCTGGTACGACCAGAACCACAAAGTCAGTCCCGAAAGGTTCAAATCAACGATCACATCTATCAAATTACCTTGAGAGATAACCCCGATGATGAAATCAACGAAGCCTGGGGTGAAGCACAAGGCTTGTTTTATTTGCTGGCGTTACAAAGTCTGCTGGTATGGGTACTCTGCCATTTTATATTAGGCCAGGCTTTAAAACCTTTGCCAACACTATTGACTGGTTTGCGGCGTATCGAGTCAGGTAATTACAATACTTATCTGGCAGAATGTTCATTGCCGGAATACAAACAAATCACCGATGCTTTTAATCACGCAATGACATCATTACAAATCAAGACTGCCGAGAATCGCTTATTAACACAGCACTCCCTGAATTTGCAGGAACAAGAACGGCAGACACTTGCGCGTGAATTGCATGATGAACTGGCTCAATCATTAACCGGAATTAAAGCGGTTGCCAGTTCGATCCAGATGGCATACCCTCAAAGCAAGCAAGCGGTTGAATCCATACTATCGATCTGTGATGATTTGTTTCTGGTGGTACGCTCAATGATGCGTCGATTAAGACCCTGCAGCCTGGATGAACTGGGCTTGGCAGCATCACTACAAGAACTGGTTAGCGACTGGCAACAGCTCAATCCCGCTTGTCAAATCACCTTGAATCTGGATCTCAAACATGAGGTTCAAAACAGTGATGCAAGCATTCATTTATTTCGTATCGTACAGGAATCACTTAACAATATTTCCCGTCATTCGCATGCAAGCCTGGCAGAAATCAAACTACAAACGACACAGCATGGCAGCCTAGAATTGACCATTAGTGACAACGGAATTGGTTTTGAGAATAACAGCAAAGCCAAGGGATTCGGATTGCTGGGAATTCGTGAACGCGTGGAAACTCTCAACGGTATTCTACAAATTGACAGTCAGTCTGAACACGGCACACGATTAGTCGTTAGTGTGCCAATACCATCATGAAATCGTCACCATCCCTAAGTATTTTGCTCGTGGACGACCATGCTGTGGTGCGCATGGGATATGGGATGTTGTTAGGACAAATGGACACTATTGCCAAAATTATTGAAGCTGAAAATAGCGAATCTGCCTACCGGCTCTATGTTACCGAGCAGCCAGATCTCGTTATTATGGATCTTTCCCTGCCAGGCGCTGGAGGTCTTGCAACAATTCGTAAAATCGTAAAACGCGATGCCGATGCCAGAATTCTGGTCTTCAGCGTTCATGATGAACCAATCTATATCAAACGAGCCATGGACAGTGGCGCCAAGGGATATATTACCAAAAGTTGTTCTCCTGAACGGCTACTCGAAGCCTTGCAGAAAGTATCTGAAAACGATACGTATATTCAGCCTGAGCTTGCCCAGAAACTGCTCATACAACAATTTAATCATCATCAGACTGAGAGTATCACCGATCAACTCACAGCCAGGGAATTTGAAGTGTTTCTGTTGGTTGCCCAAGGTAACTCAACACAGGCAACTGGCAAACACCTGCACTTGAGTGCTAAAACCATTGCCAACTATGTTTCGTTAATCAAGAATAAATTAGGTGTAACGACAGATGTTGAACTCGCTCATCTGGCTTACAATTGCGGAATACTGCCAAGCAGTAATTAATTGAACAAGAAGAGAAATCTCTGACTTGCCTGGTTACGATGAAAAATCAATCGTTGCGTGAAACAATGTCTTAAAACAAGAGCCTTCTCAGTCACGATCGCCTGATCAAAACACTGTTTTGATCGAGTCGCTTGCATGTTCTTAGAAGGCTCTCAAGTCGTTATCGACTACAAATTATGCTGGGAAATCTGTTGCACTTTCTCCAATCCAGCAATACCTTTTTCAATGAGCTCAGCTGCAGAATCAAGGCTATCTCCAGTTCGCGCCTTACCATCCAGCATTCTTTTCGCTATGTTATATGCTTTTCTTATCTTACCGCGAGGTTTTTGAAGCTTGCGATCCCAAGTGCTGCTGTTAATCGATGACATAACGTCAAGTGCTTCATATACTGCTTTCTTGGTTTCTTCAACTTTACCTTCTTTTGCAAATGCGACCGCATCTCCCGCAAGCTTGATGCCTGTAGCTAACATTTCTTCGTTTCCAGCAAGACTCGATGTTCCAGGACCTGCCGCAAACGCCATATTTGCTGTCAATGCACTAAAAAGACAAACAACCAAAGTAATTAATAATTTATTTTTCATGTAAACAATCTCTCCGATAAAACTAATGAATTGATGAGAAAAAATTCTCGAACATACAGTTCTGCTGTTAGTCACAACAGTTTGTTATGAAACACATGGATAAGACCAGAAAATCTAGACTGAAGCTAATGTGGAATACATTAAAGCTAATGTGGAAAACAGCGAACCTGTATGTAGGTGACCATTCTATAGGGTTTCACTCTGCTTT
>DRLZ01000041.1 GCA_011322755.1 Crenotrichaceae bacterium | reverse complement strand
TTATATTGACTTGTAATGATGGAAGAATCAATTTAGGCGCTGACAAAACTTTATCAATCGTATCTCGTGCTTTGGCATACATCTGCTTTGTCACGCCTTCCTGTATGAGTGGGTTATGTGCTTTTTCCTGTTTCACTGTTGTCAACCAGCGTGGGGCAGGAGCATCAGGCCGATAATCATGACACATATAGAGTTGTATATCGTCACCAAGCGCATATATTTTTTGAATGGAATCATACATGGTTCCTGCACTCCCCCCTGGAAAATCACAGCGGGCCGTTCCATAATCAGGCATAAACAAAGTATCACCAATAAATGCATGTTGTTTATTTATAAGAAAAGTAATACAAGCAGGCGTATGTCCAGGAGTTTCCATAATCTGGCAAGATAGTTCACCGATTGAAAATACATCGCCATCGCTAAACAGCCGGTCAAACTGTGATCCATCTGTTTGAAAACTGTCTTCAAGATTATAAAGTCCTTTGAATATTTCCTGTACTTCTGTTATACGCGCACCAATTCCAATCTGACCACCCAGTTTTTCTTTTAAATAATGCGACGCCGTCAAATGGTCTGCATGTGCATGTGTCTCAAGAATCCACTGAAGTGACAGTCCATGCTCAGAAATATACTCAATTATTTCATCTGCGAATCCTGTCGAGGTTCGCGCCGCACCCTGATTATAATCCAGCACTGAATCGATGACAGCACACTGTTTGGTCACTGGATCTGAAACAACGTAACTAAAGGTAAACGTTGGACTATGATAAAAATGGTGAATATTGGGAATCGACATGCCTATCCTCCTTAGAAATACTAAACCTTCATTCTAAACGAATCACACTTACAATAGAATGAATGTGTACTTTTCTGTTCGGTGCCGATTATCGAAAGATCGCAGGCGGTAGAAAAAAGCCCTGAAGTATACACTCTTCAGGGCTTAAATTGGCTGGGGGACAAGGATTCGAACCTAGATTGACGGAGTCAGAGTCCGTAGTCCTGCCATTGGACGATCCCCCAATATCTTTGGTACTGCGAGAACATGTAGCATGACCTTGTTTTCCAGGTTGGTAACTCAGGTATGTTATCGTTTAGAGAACTGTGGACGCTTACGTGCTTTATGCAAACCAAGCTTTTTTCGCTCAACCATTCTGGAATCCCGGGTAACATAACCAGCTGCCCGTAATGTTGGCCGCAAGCTTTCATCGTAATCAATCAAGGCCCGTGTCAAACCATGACGAATCGCACCCGCCTGGCCTGATGGCCCACCGCCTTTGACGGTTACCATTATGTCAAACTGGTCAGTCATTTCCAGTTTTTCAAGTGGTTGCCGAGTAATCATACGATCAGTTTTACGACCAAAAAATTCGTCCAATGGTTTCTTATTGACGATAATTTCACCACTACCACTTTTAAGAAAAACACGAGCGACTGAAGTTTTACGACGCCCTGTTCCGTAATTGTATTGTACTGCCATAGTTTATGAACGTATCCCGTATCTGAAAAATAACGACTTAAATTAATCTGAAACTGCTATAAATCGAGCTGTGTAGGTTGTTGTGCCTGGTGACCGTGATCGGGCCCAGTATAGACCCTTAATTTACGATACATATCACGCCCAAGTGGATTTTTTGGAAGCATCCCCCTGACTGCATTTTCAATAATCCGCTCGGGGTGCCGCTTGCGTAAATCTCCCAAAGAAATCTGTTTTAAATTACCAACATAACCTGTATGACGATAGTACATTTTATCTTTTTCTTTATTCCCGGTTACGTGAATTTTTTCTGCATTGACAACAATAATATAGTCACCTGTGTCAACATGCGGAGTGTACTCTGGCTTATGTTTGCCACGTAAACGTCGAGCAATCTCTGTAGCCATTCGACCAAGCGTTTTTCCCTCGGCATCAATTACAAACCACTCACGTTTAACCTCTGCCGGCTTGGCACTATAGGTTTTCATACTTCACACCTTAAATAATCATCATAAATAGAACAGCAGATCATTATACATGATGTCATTGATTACGCAAAGACGTAGCCTTGTCCGATATGAAATGAGCCTAAAATCAAGGACAGTGATTCCAACATCAAACGTTAAGAAACAGTGAATACTGTATGATTGACATATCTGGCTGTATTTTTGATTGATCGTTATATCGAATTCAGCCGATAACAGAATTTCCTTCAGTCTCCAAGAACAAACACAATAATGAAGAAAATACTCTAATGACGAATGATACGAGTAATTTGTATATTGCCTTGCTCAGTATTCACGGTTTAATCCGTGGTACGAATCTGGAATTGGGGCGCGATGCTGACACCGGCGGACAAATTCTTTATGTGCTTGAGCTGGCCCAGGCACTGGCTAAACAACCTGGTGTCGCGCAGGTTGATTTGATTACCTTGCGCGTAGTTGATGATACCGTTGCGGAAGACTATGCTGAACCGATTGAAACCCTCTCTGACAATCTGCGTATTGTACGTATCAATACTGACCCGGATGAGTATATTGCCAAGGAACAATTATGGGATCATCTGGACGGCTTTGCCGATAATGTTGCCCGCTTTTTTAGAGAGAATAATTCTTTGCCCGACATCATCCACAGCCACTATGCCGATGGTGGTTATGTTGGAGCGCATTTGTCCAACTTGCTCGGTGTGCCATTAATTCATACCGGCCATTCTCTTGGACGCGTCAAACGTCATCGCTTATTGGCGAGCGGACTTTCTCATGATGAGATAGAAAAACGCTACAATATGGCGCGACGTATTGAGGCTGAGGAATTGGTTTTATCAACGGCAGAACGCGTTATTACCAGCACCCATCAGGAGATTGAAGAACAATACGAGCTGTATGATTTTTATCAACCCGAGCAAATGCGTGTGGTGCCGCCAGGCACTGATCTGACACGCTTTACCCCTGCCACTGGCGATGAGTTGAACACTCCGTTGTTTGGTGATATTACCCGTCACTTAAAAGAGCCAGACAAGCCAATTATCCTGGCGTTATCGCGACCCGATAAACGTAAAAATATCGTGATGCTGGTGGAAGCTTACGGGCAATCAGTAGAGTTACAAGACCTTGCCAACCTAGTTATTGTTGCTGGAAATCGTGATGATATTGATGAATTGGATGATGGTGCCCAGGAAGTTTTTCATGAGCTGCTGGTGGCAATTGATCGTTACGATATCTACAGCAAAGTGGCGCTACCAAAACACCATCAGCGCGACCAAGTCCCACTTTTTTACGCGATTGCAGCTGCATCCGGCGGCGTATTTGTAAATCCGGCATTGACTGAACCATTTGGTTTGACATTGATTGAGGCTGCTGCTTCTGGACTGCCGATTGTTGCTACAGAAGATGGCGGACCACGCGATATCATTGGCAACTGCAAGAATGGCTTTTTAATCGATGCATTGGAACCACAGTCCATTACCGATGCCTTGCTAAAACTGCTGTCTGATAAAAAACTCTGGCAACGCTGTGTCGAGCAAGGCTTGCAAGGTGTACGCGAACATTACACTTGGGATGGTCATGCCCAGCGTTATCTGCAATTAATTCGCCCCATTGTTGAGCGCTCTGAACAGTTAATACGCGAGCCGGTTCAGCGTCGTCCTGAGGTGCATCGTGACCGAGCAATCGTGAGTGATCTGGATCAAAACCTGCTCGGCGATACTGAGGCGTTACCTCAACTAAGCCGTGTATTACGTCAACATCGCAAAATTGCCAAGTTTGCAATTGCCACCGGACGTCGACTTGATGTGGCCTTGAAACTCATGAAGAAGCATAAGATACCAGAACCGGATATTTTGATCACCAGTGGAGGTACCGAAATTTATTATGCACCAAAACTGGCCGTCGATGTTGCCTGGTCGAAACACATTGATTATCACTGGACGCCACATAAAATCAGAAAGCTATTAGAGGGTTTCCCCGGGCTAAAAAAACAACCCAGGTCACACCAGAGTCGCTTCAAACTAAGTTACTACATTGATCCTGATATTGCTGATATCGAAGCAATTAAGAGTTTACTGCATAGTGAAGAACAAGCGGTGAATGTACAAATGGCTTTTGGGCAATTTCTGGACATTTTGCCAATACGAGCATCGAAAGGTCTGGCACTTCGCTATGTGGCAGATCGATGGCAAATACCATTAAAACGTATTTTTGTAGCGGGAGGCTCTGGTGCGGATGAAGATATGATTCGTGGTAACACACTGGCGGCGGTCGTAGCTAACCGCCATCATGAAGAACTATCACAACTGGTGGATGTCGAGCGTATTTATTTTTCCAAAAAACCATTTGCCGAAGGTATTCTGGAAGCGCTCGGCTACTACGATTTTTTTGACACTTGCAAAGATCCCAAAGAAACAGACCAATCCAATGACTGAACATCGATTATTATTATGTACCGACATGGATCGGACTGTGATCCCCAATGGCGAACAACCGGAACATCCTCAGGCACGACCGCGTTTTTCCGATTTTTGCAAGCAACCGGAAGTCACATTGGCCTATGTTACTGGTCGTCATCAACAACTGGTAAAACAGGCAATAACAGACTATCAGTTACCAGAACCAGCCTTTGCCATTACTGATGTGGGCAGCAAAATTTATCAGATTGTGGAAAACAACTGGCTTGAGCTGGAGAGCTGGGAGAAACATATTGATAACGACTGGAATGGCAACAATCATCAGCAACTACAACACTTACTCAATGATGTTCCACATCTTTCGCTGCAAGAACCCAGCAAGCAAAACACCCACAAGCTAAGTTACTATTTGCCATTACACGTTGACCAAAACAGTGTCATTGAACAAATGGAAAAACGCCTAAAAGCAAAGGATATTGACGCCAGCTTGATCTGGAGTATTGATGAGCCAAACGACATCGGTCTATTAGATGTACTGCCACGCAATGCAACCAAACTGCATGCCATTGAGTTTCTACAACAACACTTGGGTTATCGACACAATGAGGTCATATTCGCAGGCGATAGCGGCAATGATTTACCCGTACTGGGCAGTTCTGTTGCCTCGGTACTGGTCGCCAATGCCAGTGATGAAATAAAACAGGCTGCTCAACAACTAGCAGAGAACAATGGTTATGCCGATGCGCTGTTTCTTGCTACTGAAACAGGGCTAAATATGAATGGTAATTATTCAGCAGGGGTGCTCGAAGGTGTATGGCATTTCGCCCCGAATTTTCGCGACAAATTGTAACTGGTGAACGGTTAATCATGAGTGATTTAACACAGGTATTGGTTTTCGGAGAAGTATTATTCGATTGCTTTCCGACAGGCGAACAAATTTTAGGAGGCGCACCGTTTAATGTTGCCTGGCATTTACAAGCGCTCGGAAACCAGCCTGCTTTTATTTCAAGCGTTGGCGATGACAAATCAGGCAAGCAAATCCTGGCGGCTATGCGTGACTGGGGTATGGATACCACCAGTGTACAGATTGACTCCATGCATCCGACTGGGCAAGTTGAAGTCAAGGTAATTGATGGAGAACCCGATTATACAATTACATCGGATTGTGCCTATGATTTTATCAATGCAGGGGCTCTCAATACCAAAACCACAAGCAGTATTCTATACCACGGTACATTAGGATTACGTCAAACAGTTTCCCGCGAGGCTTTCATGCAGCTTGCAAAACAGCCAGACTTATCGACTTTTTTGGATGTTAATTTGCGTTCACCGTGGTGGAAAACAGATGATGTATATCAATGGATGGAACAGGCGAGCTGGGCCAAACTGAATCAGGATGAACTGCAACAACTGGGTTTTAGCTCGGCGACTCTCAAGCAAGCAATGATAGAAATACAGTCTCGATTTGGTTTGAAACAATTAATTGTCACCCGAGGAGAGGAAGGCGCGCTGGTACTCAGTGGCGATGGTGAGTTTCACTCAGTGACTCCGGAACCTGTCAAAACCATCGTCGATACCGTCGGGGCTGGTGATGCTTTCAGTGCAATTTTTATTCATGGATTAATGTCAGGCTGGTCTGTTGCAGATATATTAATGGTTGCACAACAATTTGCCAGTCAAGTGATTGGGTTACGTGGAGCAACGTCAACAGATCCCGCTTTTTATCAGAATTTTATTGATTAGGGTGCATGAACTAACGTATGTAACTGGCATTGAATCAACTCTGTCGCCACAACCCAGAAGATCGACAATAATTCAAACAAACACTTCAACAATTTGGTTCTGATGATTCAATATTATTGCTGTACTTGTTTTTCTCGCACAGTCTCCGTGGGAACGCAGTGTGTAACGCTCCATCGTCACGGGACGATCCTGTATCAATCCCCACGAAACCAGAAAAATTGTAGAGTACACATTCCATGCACCAATAAGCAGCACCTCAACTATTATTAATTGGTGCATAGGAGACACTCTACGGGAAAAGTCTCTTAGGAATAGTAGTAATGCTTTGCGTGGGAACAAGATTCTAACTTACCCATCAATCCTGAATTCAACGCCTTTCACTCATAAAACCTCTGTTTAGGAAACAAACCATGTACGAACAGGTTTCACATACACTTCTGAATGACATTCTCAATAATTTAAAAACAGAGATTAGTGAGCAGGACTTACGTCACTTTTATACGCGTCTTGGCGCAAACTTCTATGGCATGCACTTGTTATTCCACCGACTCTACGGACATCGGGATGATTTTGAACAACAGGCACAAAATCTTGTAGAAACAATGGCACGGCAGTATATCAATCGTCCAGACAAGCTCAAGCAACTCGATATAGCAAGAGAAAAGGACTACAACTGGTTTCTAAGTCAACAATGGGTTGGCATGGCGCTCTATAGCAACGGTTTTGCTGGCGACCTGAAAGGGATGCGTGAACGCTTGAGTTATTTTCAAGAGTTAGGTGTCAATCTGGTTCATATTATGCCTGTCATGCGTTGCCCGGAGGAAATGAGTGATGGCGGTTATGCTGTCAGTGATTTTCGGGAGATTGATTCACGCGTAGGCAACCTGCAAGACTTGAAGAAATTGTCGAATGAAATGCATGATCGCGACATCCTGCTCGTGCTGGATGTTGTACTGAATCACACCTCAGATCAACATCAATGGGCGCAAAAAGCACGCGCTGGCGATACGACTTATCAGGACTATTACTACACGTTTAAGACCCGCAACGTACCGGATAAGTTTGAGCAAAACATGCCTGAAGTTTTCCCTGAAACATCACCAGGTAATTTTACCTGGGATGAGGAAATGGGTCGTTGGGTAATGACAGTCTTCAATGATTATCAATGGGATCTGAACTATAGCAACCCTGCCGTGTTCATCGAAATGCTGGATATCATCCTCTATTGGGCCAATCAAGGCGCAGACATCTTACGCCTGGACGCAGTGGCTTTTTTATGGAAGAAAATCGGCAGCGTTTGTCAAAACGAGCGAGAAGCGCATTTAATTCTGCAATTGCTCAAAGATTGTTGTCAGGTTACAGCACCGGGTGTGTTGTTTATTGCCGAAGCTATCGTTGCGCCTGTGGAGGTGATTAAATATTTCGGTGAAGATGCCGTCATCGCCAAGGAATGTGAAATTGCCTATAACGCCACGTTTATGGCATTGCTATGGGATGCAGTCGCAACCAAAAATACCAACCTTCTTAATCAAGGCATCAAAAGCCTGCCAGTTAAACTCGAGCGAGCCACCTGGTTAAATTATGCGCGCTGTCACGATGATATTGGTCTGGGCTTTGATGATCGAGACATCGAACTGGTCGATTATGAACCCGACAGTCACCGCAAATTTCTGATTGACTACTACACTGGAAAGTTTGATGACTCTCATGCACGCGGTCGGCCTTTCGGTGAAAATAAAAAAACGGGTGATGCGCGTATTTCCGGAGCACTGGCATCATTAGTCGGTTTGCAATATGCCCTGGAAACTGGAGACCCTATTGCGACTGAAAATGCCATTAAAATGATCCTGCTTTTACACAGCATGATTCTTTCTTTTGGCGGATTACCCTTACTCTATTATGGCGACGAAATAGGCACACTCAACAATGAGTCGTACCTGGATGATCCAAACAAAAAGGATGATACACGCTGGATGCATCGCCCAACCATCGATTGGGAAAAAGCGGAGCTCAGAAATACACCGGGAACAGTCGAGTATGAGATTTTCAGTGCACTCAAACGAATGATTGCAGTGCGTAAAGAGATTGAGGTGTTCGCAGACTACAACAATCGCGATCTCATCGAAGTAAAAAATCCCCATTTGTTTGCTTTCGAACGCTATAACGTAAGCAAATCCAGTGAGCGCGTACTCGTTGTCGCCAATTTCGATAGTGAGCCACAACACCTGGATCTGGATGATATCAGTAGCTGGAATGTCATTGAGGAAAGTCAGCTTGTTGATTTATACACTGGACAGAGCCCGGATATTTTCAACCATGCTCTGGTCATTCCTGGCTTCAACTTCTATTGGTTAAGTAAAATATAATATTTCCCTATTTCCACTACAGGCTAATCTGTAATTGTAGCTTACAGTGAGGGCTAATCAGAGCAAAACACCGCGCTTATATTTTGATGACCGTGATGATTCCAAAGTTCCGTTCGACCAAACGTTTTTCCCTCGGTATCAAATACAAAACCACTCACGTTTAACCTCTACCGGCTTGGCACTACAGGTTTTTTACTTCACACCTTGTGAGATGATTCACCCTGTGAATAAAACATAGAAAAATATTCGATGGTTTCCACCAACATATCTTAATCGCTGACTTCATTGTGGATGATGTCACACAATCTCTTCAACACATGCGAATCATCTCATAAAAAACGCCAACCATGCTTGCTAAAAAAATAAAATGCAGAGCGAACAAACAGGAAAACATGCCGTAGACCCTTACCCGCAGCGTTTCCTCCATGATGAACAATTCGCATATCAGGAACATATGTAATGCTCGATACTTTATTTAACTTCATACACAAATCAAAGTCTTCAAAATACAGGAAATAGTCCGGCGAAAACCCACCGATTTTCCGCCAGACTTCGCCTCGCAAAAACATAAAACACCCACTTGCAATCGTCACTTTTTTTACTTGTTGAAGCTCTGTCTCATGGCGATATTCATAGTTATCCAAGCGTTTCCGAAAAATCTTTTTCAACCATTCCGGGGCAAATCCACGTAACGCCAGATCCAGTACACACGGATAGCGTTTACAGAGATAAGATGATTTTCCGTCTGCTGTTTTACATTGAGGAGAAATCAATCCAACCGCTTGATTATCTGAATGTTTAAGAAAAGATAACGCAGAACTGAGTACATCAACATCCAGCTCGACATCTGCATTCATTATCAAATGCCACTGGCTATACGCTGTAAGTGATGCCAGATTATGTCCTGCTCCATATCCAACATTTGATACAGAACAAATAATTTCTGACGTGCCTGAAAAATATTTTTGTAGTAATGCAGAAATCTGCGCAGCTATCTCAGTATTGACACTGTTATCAACAACAATAATCTTTACCTTGATCGAGTGTTTTTGATAGGCATCATCAACAGCCATCTTCAAACTCTTCAGCGTACTGTTAAGTTCAGCTAGATGAGGATAGTAAGTAACGATTGAGATGAAGATCTGATGATCAACCGTAGAATGAGAATTCGGCATTACGCCATCATCCACCCTGATATTGATACAAACGACCAAGCCCTGACTTATAGTTCAATTGAATGTGATGTAATGCATCTGATTTCAATTGAGTGTTAACAAGCTGTAACTCTTCACTATCATAATGCACATCATTGTTTTCACCCAGATCAAGAATATAATCCCCTCTTTTCATCTGTTGTTGTTCTGGAAGCGTTTGTCGATAGGGAAAAACATTATGTGGTAGTAAGTGATAGCGAACCCGGTATCGATAATAGTCATCAAGCGGTCTCCGAGTCTTCAATACCAGAAAAATCCGTGCTGATTGTTCCGGGATATATTGTTTTACTTCTTCTACCATCCTGTACCATTGCCGATCATTCTCATGTTGCCATTTCTGCTGCTGGTTTTTTCCACTGTAACTATTTTGAGTAACCTGTGTTCTCATCCATAATTCATATAACCAGCGACTATCCAATAAAACCCAAGCTAATACAAACATGGTGAATACCGAATACCATTCAATTTTAAGTGTCAATAATTGTATTGCCAGCACATACAGACTAATTGACAAACCAAGCCAAATGGCGACAACTGGCAACATGGGTAATTCAGGTGCCGGTATATTTTGAACCTTGTCGTACATCCCACCACTGATGAAATTGATTGATGTGCCTTTCCATCCACCATATGCCCACCATTGATCCCAAATCGAATATACCCAATTTATCGTTGTCCAGGGATCCAGACTGATCGCTTCAATAACAAGCGGTTGTTGCAAATCACCTTGCACTGATAAACCAATTTCTACTACTTCACCAATCCACTGACTGTTATTAGCAAGATGTAATGTAAGTAAACCGTCATCAAAATGGGATATTTGCTCAGTGTGTACTGTATCTTCCTGACCTCTCAGTCTCCAGAACAGAGCAACAGACAAACGGGTATCAAGCCCAGTTTGATGAAGCGTTAAATAAGGGAATTTTGATGCAAGAAATCGAACATGACCAGAACTAATCACAGCAATTCCATCTTCAAGTGCTGACAGCTTCAGAGTGTCACCAGCTGCAGATGCATACCCCATAACAGATCTCAGATGATTCCCAGATATTCTATAGGATAGTGTTTTGATATCCTGTCCAGCAGGGTGATGCATTTCTGCACCCAATAAAACAAGCACAGCGAGACTACAGATTAGACTTGCCGTACTAACCATTACTTGTTTTGTGGCTTTGAACTGCATTAAGTAGGTATCGTTACAAAGATAACTTGTTGCGTTTTGCAGCACTGATTACTAATGTGGCATAAACAAAATGGATTAAAAGAAGCAATAATATGATCAGCCATACAAATGATGTATGGTTACGTAACACCCAAAGAGCAAGCATCCCCTGCACAAAAGTCACACCGAGATAACACAATGATACTGTTAAATGCCTGTATCCCAGGCGATTCATCAATTGAAAAAGATGCGAACGATGTGCTTGCATTACATTATCACCACGTAGCAAACGCCGAATAATCGTGAATCCGATATCAAATAACAGGTTAAAGACCACCAAAACACTTGCCAGCATTACCCATGGTGAATGATTATCTCCCAGCATAATCACCACCATAACTGAATACACAAAACCCAATAAACAACTGCCAACATCACCCATAAAAATGATTGCCGGTGGGAAATTATAAATCAGAAAACCCATCAAGCCAGCAATCAAAGTCAAACTGAACACATATAAATCATAATGACCTGTGCTGCCGAGAATCAGGCAGAAAAAGACTAACGCCAAGCTGAATATGCCGGAAACAAGTCCATCAAGCCCATCCATAAAGTTAGTCGCATTCGTCATCCCGACTATCCATAACGTTGTCACAACGATATTCAGCCACGGGCCACCAAACGGTAATTCGATAACCAGTCCTGAAGAAATAACAATGGCAGCGGCTATCACTTGAGCCAGCAACTTTTCAATTGCGGATCGCTCTGAAATATCATCAAACAAACTATGTGAGCCAATCAATAGAGTTGAGAGTACAAACGGATAAAACCATATAGGTAAAACAGTACGGTTATATAACCAGAAAAAGATACTGACAAAAATAAAAACAATGAAAATACCTAATCCACCAGCGCGTGGTGTCGGAGTTTTATGTGAAGAACGCGTATTTGGAATATCACTAATAATATGATGAATCGTCATATATCGAGTAACGACCAAAGATATCACATAGGAAACTGTAATCAACCCCAGCAATAATGACAAATCAATTTTCATGTAATACCACTGTGCGGGGAAATGATACGATCTGTGCTGTTTCTAATGTTTCAGCCTCTGACACTTCAAAAGAATGGACACGAGCTGATTGAAATTCTGGCACGATGATATGTAGCTGTTTTATCAATGTATTAATATTTGCTTCCCGACTTTTTTGAACTAATAATGTTAACTGATGTTTCAACCATTTTGACTCTACTTTTCTGGCATCTGCTAGTAATAACTTAGCGTGTTCAGTTTTACGTAAACCTTCATTTTCATGAAACAGCTCTTCAAACAATTTTTCTCCCGGACGCAATCCTGTGTATTGAATTTCAATATCCCGATCCAGCTCCAAACCAGATAAGCGAATCATTTGTTCAGCCAAGTGTTTAATCCTAATTGGCTCGCCCATATCCAGGACAAAGATCTCACCACCATTTCCCATTGCACCAGCTTGCAAAATCAAACCAACTGCTTCAGAAATAGTCATAAAGAAACGAACCACATTCGGATGCGTAACCGTTATGGGCCCACCATTGGCGATCTGTTCCTGAAACAAAGGGACAACAGACCCGGTAGAACCTAAAACGTTACCAAAGCGAGTGGTGATAAAAGCAGTTTCACTTTGGTCATTTAAATTCTGACAGTAGATCTCTGCAACCCGCTTACTGGCGCCCATAACACTGACAGGGTTGACTGCTTTGTCTGTTGATACAAGAACAAATTTCTCTACCATAAACCGGCTTGCCAATACCGCAATGACCTGGGTTCCAAGCACATTATTCAATACCCCCTCAGCTGGATTCAACTCCAGCATAGGAACATGTTTATACGCAGCCGCATGAAACACAACTTGAGGTCTATACTGAGAAAACAAATGTTCCATCGACATAGCATCTTTCACATCACCCAATATGCTCACAAGCTCTATACCATTATCCACCTCTAACTGATGTTCTACTTTATACAAATGATATTCACATTGATCCAATAAAATCAGTTGCTTAGGATCATGCAGCAAGAGCTGACGACACAATTCGGTACCGATTGAACCGCCAGCTCCGGTTACCAATACAGTTTTACCCTTGATATAACTGGTTATTAATACTGTATCTAGCACAACAGTGTCGCGACCCAGCAAATCTTCTACTGTGACTGCTCTTAACTGCGCAATGCTGAGTTTGCCTTGAGCTACTTCGGAAAGGCTGGGTAACGTCCGGCATGACATACCCGCCGCTTCGCATATTTCAATCAAGCGTCGGAATCGATCACGCTTGAGATTAGGGATACCAACCAAGACTTCATCAATTAATTCTTCTTCGATCAATTGCGGAAGCAACTCAAGTGAGCCTTTAACTGCAATACCATCAACCAAACCATTACGCAATGCAGGGTTATCATCAAGGAAGCAATGTACTTCCATTCCTAGCTGTGGGCGTTGCCGAATCTCACGAACTAATGACTGTCCTGCCCTACCAGCGCCATAAACCACAACACTTTTGGTTGGCTGCATACGAAACCAACGATGTTCACGTAACAAGCGTACCATTAACCGTGATCCGCCCATGATCAAAAGCAGATACATGGATGTCAGCATCAATACTGAGCGGGAGAGTAATTCCAGCCCAGAGGTATGTTTAACTAAAAACATCGCCAACACTGACAACCCGTTACCAATTGCAATTGCTTTTAAAATACGCCACAAGTCGCCAATACTCGCGAACCGCCATACACCTTTATGAATCCCTAGAAAAATAAAGGTAGCAGCGTAGACTGGCAATCCAAATAACAACTGGTGCTTGAGTGGAAGAATATATTGAGCAGGGATTGTGCCATCAAAACGGGTAAGGTTAGCAAACAATATTGCAGACGCAACTGCAGCTAAATCCCATATCAATACAGCCAAGCTACGCCAGTTACATCGAAAAGTTATCATCGGCTACTGTACAAGAATCGGAAACCACATCGTTAGAACTTTATCACAATATAACGTGTCACAGTAGTTGGAATCATTCTCGATAGTAGACAATAGATAGTGAGCCAAATACTTTTGAGCCGCTTATCATGATCCCATACCAGATCGAGCAGCAGTGTTATAATAACCTGTGAGCATGGCGAGCTCGAAATACAATTCATTACAATTGAGGAGTTAAACGATGAAGAAATACCTACTTCACAGCTTACCAGCGTTAGCAATTTTAGCAATGTTAAGTATTAGTTACGTTTCAGCAAATGAAGTGTTTACCAAATATTGCTCAAGCTGTCATAACAATGGTGGAAATTTGATGAATCCTAAAAAAACACTAAGTCAGAAAGATCTGGCTGCTAATGGTGTTGACAATGCCGGCTCAATCAGTGCATTGATTACCAATGGAAAACCACCAATGCCTGCTTTCGGTAAAGATCTCAGCGATGAAGAAATTGCTGGCGTTGCAAAGTTTGTATTGGATCAAGCTGCAGCTGGCTGGAAATAATTTATTGGGGCAAGCCAGGGTTGTCTTTAACGAGACCAGAGAAAAGAGATACTCGTTACCAGTTGTGTGTTCATCAACGAACACAGACTGTGTCCGTGAGATATGACTATAATTGAATTGTTTTTTGCGATATCTCTACCCTGGCTTCAAGGTATTCTAATCATATGCTTATTCTGTAGTTTTACAACCGAGAAGCTCCCAGTAACGATTGTTATTGGTTATGGCTATTTACTCGGTATGGTGATAGTAACTCTCATCATCCGTGTTCTGCCTTTATCTCCAGTTATAATCAGCACTGCTCTTATTATTTTCTGTATCAGTAGTTTCGCTTTGCTGTGGCTACGCTCCAGAGGCACACTTTCAACATCAACGATTACCAGCAGCCATTTGAGTCAGTATAAAATGAGCTTGTCACTGATGTTTCCGATAGTTGTTTTTACAATTATTTCAATTCACGTCTACTTACTAGCTTGCAATATCATTGTTAAGCCTATGTTTGCATGGGATGCCTGGGCGACCTGGTCAGTGAAAGCCAGAACCTGGTTCGAACTCGGTCAAATCGTTACATTTGTTGACAAAACAACCTGGCTCAACAACCTAGACTCCTCTTTACACACACTCGATGCCTGGCACTACCCGGATACTGTCCCATTAATACAAACCTGGCTCGCACTCATGATCAATCGTTGGGATGACAGCCTGGTCAATTTACCCTGGTTATTTTGTTTTATCGCTTTGGGAACAGGGTTCTATGGGCAACTAAAACTGCTCGACATTCCCCCTGTTCTGAAAATAACCGGTCTTTATCTGATTGTTTCATTACCGCTAATCAACACGCATGTCGCATTAGCAGGTTATGCAGATATTTGGCTCAGCACGGCCTATACATTTACAATGCTGTCATTGATACAATATTTGATAATACCCTCAAGAGCACAATTAGGACTAACACTAATATCAGCATGTTGTGTGCTATTGATCAAGGTAGAAGGTATTGTCCTGGTAGCCACTTTGCTTCCTGTCTGGCTGTCAGTAAACGCGTCTTCGTCTTTGCAGAAAAAGATGTTAATCATCAGTTGTGTGATTGTGGCAGCAATCATAACGGTTATCACCGTACTCAGCCCCATGGAACTCAATCTACCTTATCTAGGAAAATTCCAAATAGCCTATCATCCAGTCTGGACGGCTGTAATGATTAATTATCTGGAATTACCCAGCTGGCACTTACTCGGTTATCTCACAATCACTGGTTTACTTTATTCCAGCTTTTCATCATCACTATCCGTACAACAACGCAAACTCATATTAATCCCATCAGCTGTATTGCTTGGCTATCTCTTTGTCTTGTTCTTCCTTACTCAAAACTATAGCTGGGCACAGCAATATAGCAGCATCAACCGTATTACTTTACAGTTATTCCCGGTGATTGTTTTCTGTTTGTTTCTGATCTTCGATAAGCGATTCCAGAATCGCCATATGTTGCGCCAGGTGACGTAAACGACGTTCTTGCCTTGAACGTTCAATATCCATTGTCAGCATCTTTATTAACATCATCCCCTGTGCGAGAACTAATAACAAAACTGGCGGATATGCGACACCAAGCGAATAGCCCAGTTTGTCAATAAGCTGAGGCCAGATACCTAAAACAGTGGTAATTATGGCAACCAGTAACCACCAAATTGCATAAGGACCGTGTAGATGATCTCGTCTTACAAGGTATAAAATACTCCCCGCAATAAATACACCCAGTATCGCCGTAATCCATTGGTAAGTGATAACCACTCGACTATTACCTATACCTAAGCTTGGTAGTCTTTGTCGTGCCTATCTGAGATAGGCAAAGAATGCTGGTTTGCAGCATGTAACGCAACACAACCCACCAGGAATAAAATACACGCGAGTGACCGCTACTACGCAAATTCATTGGTGTTTGAACTTCTGATATCTGTAAACCAGCACGCCGACACATGAGTAAAACGCCAATATCCTGATAGTCTAGTAATGTGGCTTGTTTTGACGCAACCACATGCATTGCAAGAAAATTATACGCTCTAAAACCTGATGTCATATCTTCGATCTGTAAACCAGTCAGTAATTTGAAATAAAATCTGGCAAGATTGCGAGCTTTGCTGCATCGCTCAACAAAAGCTCCAATCACTATGTCATTGCCCAAGTCTAACTGATCCAATAATTCACTGATATAATCAGGCTCATGCTGACCATCCGCATCTAGAGTGATCACAATTTTATAGCCTTTTTTCAATGCATAAACAACACCAGTTTGTGTCGCTCCCCAAGCGCCTAATTGGGCTCTCAAATTTAGCACCTTGGCTCCAGCATTTGACGCAACAAAAGCCGTTGCATCATGACTCATATCATTCACAACTAAAACAGGGTATTGATATCGCTTGTGGATAGCATCAATGACCGTTGCAATGGATTTTTCCTCATTATGAGCCGGAATAATAATTAATGGCACCTCAGAACTTTTATCTCGTTCATCCCTCTCCTGACCCACAGCCTACCTCACCTATCGTATTTTTATGTTGAAAAAACTAAGACTGTCGCATGGAAAAAGAAGTTCATCGAGTACTACCCACGAAGGATACATCACAGCTGAATGTGAATATTCAACGATCTATTTAAAGAGTGAAGATATGAGCAGTATACCTGATAACAGCACCAAACCATTAAATCAGAGCTATCATTTAATGAATGACCACACCAATTACCTGCCCAAAACGTTTAAAACATTGCTAGAATTAACGAGTGCTTACTAATCTAAACTCCAACCAGGACACTATCACAAATGTGCGGAATTGTCGGCGCTGTAGCGCA
>DRLZ01000040.1 GCA_011322755.1 Crenotrichaceae bacterium | reverse complement strand
GATTGGTACACAACCATAAGACATGGCTTCTACAGTGCTGATGCCAAAATGTTCGTTACGTTCCGGGTTGCGTTCAGTTTGCTCTCCCAATCCTGTTGCATGCCAGTAGATTGCTGATTTTTGATAGTGATCCTTGAGGGTGTCATGTGAAATATTGTTCAAAATTTCAACCGGATAGCCCTGCGCTTCTTCCAGCACCTCGGTAAGATAGGCTTGTTGTGTGGTATCCACTTGACCGATAAGGGTTAGCGTCCAGTCTTTATCGACCTTGTCACTGTCAAGCAGTTGCTTGAATACGCGAACCAGTTCCAGCTGTTTCTTGTTATGTCCTGAGCGAAAAAAACGTCCAACATGGAGAATATTTTTGGTTTTACTGAGTTGACTAGTATCAATCTCTGGAATTGCGATGGACGGGTATACAACCTTGCAATTGTCTCGTTCCCACCATTTTTCAACCCACCCGGCCGTATACTGCGAATTGGCTAAAAACAGATCATAGGTGTCGAGAAATGCTTTTCTTTCTGCCGGATAAGCCGGAATTTTATAGGGGAAACTGACCACATAATATGAATGTTTGGCATGACAAACCAGATCGGATGAATAGGTTGAATTCACAAACACGTCATAGTGTGCTGTCAGTGCGGGGTTGTGGTGTATCTCTTGCGAGCTGACCAGACGTTTTCGGCAATGCTTCAAACGTATGCTGAATTGTTGTTCCAGCGCCTCAATGCTGAACTCCTTTTCTGAAACCAGATCGACCGGCCCCAGTTTTTCAAGTGCTTGTGCAAGAACACAGGCGTGGTGTTCTCCACCCCCGAGGGTGTGCCAGAAGTTGTTATAGACAGCGAGTTTTGGAAACCTGTTGTGTCTGTCAAAAAAAGTGTTGTTGTCGATTTTTGCCAACAATGTTTCCCAGTCCTGAAAAATCTCTGGTATCTGCTGCGCAAATTGCTGCTCATCAGCATCATCAGAGTGCTGTTTAATATAGTGTTGTAAATGATTCAACTCTGATTGTGCAGTTTCTCTGGCTTTTTTCCAGAGCGCTTGTGGATAGTGCAATGCCAGAAACAATATCCGGTTTCGGTTAACATAAAATCTGAAGAAAGCTGAATTTTCCTGACTTGTTGATGCGTGTTTATGATGCACAATACTGTGTGGACAGTACACCAGATCATAGCCTTGTTCGCGAATCCTCAATGATAAATCGGTATCTTCATAATAGGCAAAAAAATCCTTTGCGAAAACCGGTTTACCCGCCAAGACTTCAGGACGAATCAACATTGCACCACCACACAAAGCGCTGACAGTCTCGACGTCATTAAACTGTTGTTGATCCGGCATGGCAAAGCCACGATCCTGCGCATTTCCCAGCTTGTCTAACTGCGAGCCTGCATTATTGACTAAATAACACAGCTCTGGGTGATTCAGGCTATCTGATAAATCCAGGGTTGTCTCAGTCCATTGGTCAGGTTTCAGAACAATGTTTGTCTGCGTGTCAACTGAAGTTGTGATTACAACTTTTACAGGTTTTTTTGAGCTTGTGGTCATTGCCAGTTTGACAGTGGTTTGTCCTTCACAAACCGGAAACCATAAAAATGCTTGCTTATCGAATGTCTGGGTTTTTTTGTCATCAAACAATTGCTGTTCTTTCCAGCCTGAAGCAAAAAACAGTTTTGTATAAACTGGCATTGTTGACTCCAGCAACCCCAGATCCAGCATAACCCGCCGTTTCAGTGAAGCTGGCTGAATGGAAAGATCAATCTTTACAAATTTTTTCCAGAACAGGATTTTTGACCCGACTGCACCGGTTCGATCAGACTGATTGATACAGGCAACCAAAGATGAAATACAATCGGGTGCAATTTCGACATCATTATTCAGCAGGAAATAATAGCGCCCGGATGCAACTTCTGCAGCAATATTATTGGCCTCGGCAAAACCGGTATTCTCCTGAATTGCAACTATTCGTACGTGTGGAAATTCCTGCGCGACATAGTCGACCGAGCCATCTGACGAACCATTGTCGACCATGATAATTTCCACATCATCATAATCCTGTACTTGTAACGACGACAACAAATCATATAAATGATGACGACCGTTGTAATTGATGACAAAGACACTGACTCTGTCTGGTTCAGTGTATTCAACTGATAATCGTCTCAAATCTGGCGTCTGCCCAGCTGAGTTCACAGGCTGAGACAGGTAATTGTCTCCTTCAAACATTCGTACATAGTGATCTACAACATTACCTGCAATATCCGGATCCTTGAAAAAAGTGATATACGCATTTCGAATCACTTCCCAGCGCAGCAATTGTGTACTTTTGACAGGATGGCGTACGGCCTGATACATCAATTGGGTTAGCAAGCGCAGATTCTCAGGATGTTTGACTAATGGCTCAACCAGACTGTCATATAAAACCCTGATAGGTAGTGTTAATGTTCGCCCGGCTTTATAACTCAGTGATGACTGAATATCATCAATTCTGGTTAATGCCTCTTGTAGATGTTTGTCTGTGTCAACCTTACATTGCGCTGATAACTCAGTATTGTCGGATCTTAACTGTGCGACCTGTTTTTCAGAATAAAACAATTCGCGCTGTTTGCGTCTGATCGTAATTTCCCAGTCTTTCTGGATCAAGTCGAGCTGATCAACATGTTCCGTTAGATGCTGTACTTCAAGCTCTAATTGTTGTTTTGACTGAACAACATTTTCATAATCAGTCGCCTTTTTGTGTAAATCGGCATAGTCTTCCCTGAACTTGTCGACTAACTGGTGATATTGCACACCCAGCGCCCTGTGTATATCCTCATTGAAATACTTGAGTTGATGACGGTAGAAAGTTGATTGCAGTGCGAATGGATTGATGGATTGAATGTGTTTTTGCGCTTTATCCTTTGACCAGCGACCATTTGCAAAACCGTCAAGCAATTGATATAGCGCATGAGAGTGATCAAGTGATAAGGAAGAATCTTCCAGCTCTGCCAGTGTTGATTGGCTATGCACAAGACCGGGGTCGACAAAGTTGGCAGAAAAATCATCAATCGATTGACGATAAACCTCAATATTGCCTTTAGAATTGATAAAACGCGCCAACCGGGTCAATTCCTTGTCGGGCTGCGACAATACATTCTCGTAGCTAACAACAATGCGTTTCGAGGATTCCTTTAACAAAAAATCAACCAGGCTGTAATGATGACTCAACCATAAATCCAGCCCTTTTTGATATTCGAACTGATTGCGCTTCCAGAGTGAATGCGCGACTTCCAGAGGATGACGAATCGTCACTACAAACGATGTTTGAATATTGGCTGATTTTGCTGCCGCTACCCATATCGGCGCAAGCAGGCAAAGCCGTGGGTCTTTTACAGCAAAAACATCTGCGTTTTGAAGTTTTGTTTTGAGTAAATAAGCTGCATCTTTGATATAGGGTTTTAGTGCTTGATCAGACAAATCCTGCTCAAAAATCAGTGTTGGAATATCCCAGCGTAGATGCAGTTTTTTCAGAATAGATTCATTCAGCTGGACACAGTCCTCATCTTCGAAAAAGCCTTTGGGGTTGTCTGCAGCAGCCGGGATCAACTGATTACCGAGATCAGCGCCAACACTTTGCAACGCTTTGGTAATCAGGCTTGTACCTGAACGGTGCATGCCAAGCACAAAAATTATTGATTTCGCCATGCTGTCATCTGACTGAATACACTGATTCGTTGGTTTAATTGATCAATAGAATGGATCAACCAATCTTCAATTGTTACACACGCAAATAAAGACATACTCTCGATACTGAACGAGTAAATCAAAACAAGCCCGAGATTACCCCATTTGAATCAACATCAATCCGCTCTGCAGCAGGTGTTTTTGGTAACCCCGGCATGGTCATCATGGTGCCACAAATGGCAACAATAAATTCCGCACCATGAGACAAGCGTACTTCACGTATCGACAGGATATGATCGCTTGGCGCACCAAGCAGTGTTGGCTCACTGGAAAACGAGTATTGAGTCTTGGCAACACAGACAGGAAATAACCGATAATCCTGATCAAATAATTCAAGCTGTCTGAGTGCCTTGGGCTCAAAACTGATATCTTTTGCCCCATAGAGACGGGTCGCAATACAATGCAGCTTCTCGGCAAGTGGCATTTCATCTGGATAAAGCAGTTTGAATTGATTTTGTTCCGTGTCAACAATGTCCAGTACAGAACGCGCCAGATCCTCAGCGCCAGCACCACCGTCTGCCCAATGTGTACAGACCTCAACCCGAACGCCCAGTGCCTGCACCTTGCTTTTCAGCAACTGAATTTCTGCATCTGTATCCGAAGTAAAATGATTAATCGCGACAACACAAGGCAAACCAAACTGTTTTTGAAGGTTGTCCAGATGGCGCTCAAGATTTGCAAAACCTTTTTCCAGCGCATTGAGATTCTCTGACTGTAATGCCTGTTTAGGTACCCCACCATGTGATTTTAACGCTCTGACTGTGGCAACCACGACCACAGCATCGGGCTTCAAAGCGGATTTTCTGCATTTGATATCGATGAACTTTTCAGCCCCGAGATCAGCCCCAAAACCAGCTTCAGTGACTACATAGTCAGCCAGCTTGAGGGCTGACCGGGTTGCCAGCACTGTATTGCAACCATGTGCAATATTGGCAAACGGACCGCCGTGTACAAAAACCGGGTTGTTTTCCAGCGTTTGCACCAGATTTGGCATCAGCGCATCTTTCAGGATGGCTGCCATTGCGCCCTGGGCTTTCAAATCACGCGCGAAGACTGGTTGTTTCTCCCAGGTGTAACCAATGAAAATATTACCCAGCCGCGTTTTCAAATCATCCAGCGAATTCGACAAACACAATATCGCCATGACTTCAGAAGCAGCAACAATATCAAATCCGTCCTGGCGCGGAAAACCATTCGGTACACCACCAAGTGAGGTAACAATATTACGCAGCGCACGATCATTCATATCAATCACCCGCTTCCAGCTAATCTGGCGCAAATCGATGCGTAGCTTGTTGCCATGATGGATGTGATTGTCAATTAACGCTGATAACAGGTTATTGGCAATACTGACAGCATGAAAGTCACCTGTGAAATGCAGGTTAATATCTTCCATCGGCACAACTTGCGCGTAGCCACCACCAGCCGCACCACCTTTGATACCAAAACAGGGGCCCAGTGCAGGCTCTCGCAAAGCCAGCATGGTTTTTTTACCAAGCCGGTTGAGCGCGTCTCCCAGTCCAACAGTTGTGGTGGTTTTGCCCTCGCCAGCTGGTGTCGGGCTAATGGCTGTTACCAGAATCAGCTTGCCGTCAGCATTGTTTTTAAGGCTGTCAACAAACTCCATCGACAACTTTGCCTTGTAGTGTCCGTATGGAATTAAATGGTGCGAATCAATACCCAGCCGGTCACTGGCAAGTTCGATAACCGGACGCATTGTAGCTTTTTGTGCAATTTCTATATCAGACATGGAACCCCTCTTTCCCTAATTCTTAGCTTGCAGCTGAAGATGCATTGAATCAACGACCGGTCAGATACTCAGTCAGTTGTTATCTGTAGACAGGAAATTCAGCACACAATGCAGTCACTCTGGCTCGTACAGAATCAATTACTTGCTGATTTTCAATATCATCCATTACATCACACATCCAGTTTGCCACATCAATAACTTGAGGCTCTTTAAAACCACGTGTGGTGGCAGCAGGTGTACCAACCCTGATCCCACTCGTTACAAATGGAGATTGGGGATCATTTGGAACTGCATTTTTATTCACTGTAATGTGCGCTTGACCAAGTGCCGCATCAGCCGCTTTCCCGGTAATACCTTTGGGAATCAGTGAAACCAGCATCAAGTGGTCATCTGTCCCTCCCGAGACAATATCAAAACCACGATCAATAAACACGTTTGCCATTGCTTTGGCATTGACAACAACTTGTTGTTGGTAAGTTTTGAATTCAGGCTGCATGGCTTCTTTGAAAGCAACTGCTTTGGCTGCAATAACATGCATCAACGGACCGCCCTGGATCCCTGGAAAAATCGTTGAATTCATTTTTTTCTCGATTTCCGGGTTGGACTTGCACAAAATAAAGCCACCTCGTGGACCACGCAGGCTCTTATGTGTTGTACTGGTCACAATGTCTGCATGTGGCACAGGATTTGGATAAACCCCAGCTGCAATCAGACCAGCCACGTGAGCCATATCAACCATTAGATACGCGCCGACCTGATCGGCGATGTCGCGGAATCGCTCCCAGCCCATAATACGCGAATAGGCCGAGAACCCGGCAACAATCATTTTTGGTTGATGTTGTCTGGCAAGTGATTCAACCTGGTTATAATCGACTTCTCCAGTTTCGAGATCAAGTCCGTATTGAACCGCATTGTATATTTTTC
>DRLZ01000039.1 GCA_011322755.1 Crenotrichaceae bacterium | reverse complement strand
TTTATATGCCATTTATTATTAATCAATAAGATACAAGAATAGCAAGAACAAATATCGTCACTGAATAACGACAGGGAGTTATCTTGTCAACGATAACATTATGATTTTAATCAGTTTAGAATGTTGCCAATTAACGACATGGAGTATTGGGCTGACCATAAAAATGTGGTATATCTAAATATTAATTTACTCTAAGAAGAAGTGTGTCGACACCATATTCTATGTTGTCAGACCAGATATTTTTAAGGAAAGCTTCCTCTAAAATAGTCAAGTAATTAAATTTTGGATATCAATCAGGTATAACGATCAATGACAGGTACGGCTAGATTCATCAATAGCACAGCGAAAGCTACACCATCGGGGTAGCCAGCCCAGTTGCGGATAACAAACACCAGTATGGCAACCAGGATGCCGCTAATGACTTTGCCCTTGGGCATTTGTGGTGCAGTCACTGGATCGGTGAGAATGAAAAATGCTGCCATGATCACGCTGCCATGGAGTAGAGAAAATAATGGCGAGGCATGAACGGCTGGATTAATAAGCCAGTAAATTCCTGTAAGCATGGTAAAACTGCACAGAAAAGATATTGGTAATTGCCAGGCAAGAATCCGTGTGTAGGTTAGCCAGCATCCGCCAATGAGCCACGTACTGCTCAATATCCACCAGCAATAATTGTTTATCAATGTCATATCTTTTGCGCCGATGTTACTGAAGTTGACTCGCTTTGCTGTATTCAGAGCGTCAAGTGGTGTTGCACTGGTAATTGCATCCAGTGAAACGGTTGCTGGTAGCTGATGAAAAAATTGCCAGCTAAAAGAATCATTAAAACTTAGTAGTGGTCTGTTCAGATCTGGCCATAGTGTCATTTGTAGTGGAAAAGAAATCATGAGTACTGCATAGCCAGTCATTGCTGGGTTGAAAATATTAAAGCCCAGACCTCCATATAAATGTTTTGCGACGACCATAGCGAATAATATACCGATAACAATAATCCACCACGGTGCGAGTGGTGGAATACTAAGCGCTAATAGTACAGCACTAACAATTGCACTATTGTCTTTTAGTGTATTTAGAACTGGTTTTTTTCTGATGGCCAGAACACAGGCCTCTATAGCCAATGCACTAATGATTGCCAGCATGATATTAATCAGTATGCCGTAGCCGAATATCCAGGTCATTACAAAAGTGCCCGGTATTAACGCGAGTAACACTTGTAACATCAAATGCCCTGTGTTAGTTGGTTGTGTTAGGTATGGGGCTGATGTGTAATGCATTTGGGATGATTATCGATTGAGGGGTGGATTGTGTTTGTTTTTCTCGACTTGATTTTTTATTCGATTAATCAAGTTATTCACGTTTTCTGGTTTTTTAAGTTTACGTGTGCCCTGTTGTTTTAATTTCGCATGTTTTGCTAGTCTATTTTGTCTGGCAAGATATCGCTGTTTGGCATGTAGTGCTTTATGTCGGGATTGTTTAATGGCATGAATGCGCTGTTTCGCTTGAACAAAGGTTTGGGTGAGTTGGATGTGACTGGGGCACACCAGGTCGCAGGCGCCACATTCGATGCATTCTGACAGGTAATTGTCTTGTTCCAGTTGATTCCAGTGCTGTGCCTTAGTTAGTCGAAACAATGTTTGTGGCTGCAGTTCTCTGGGGCAAACATACGCACATTCCGAGCAATGAATACAAGGCTGTGGGATTGCTGTCGGGGTTACATTTTCAGGTATCCAGACACTGTAAGTTTCTTTTTGGATCGAGCAATACATGAATCTGGCTGGCTGTCCCATCATTATGCCGCCTATGATCGGTATTATTTTGTCATCGGTTATATTACAGTGGTTGAGCAAGTGACGAACAGGCGTACCGATAGCAACAGAATAGTTTCCTGGAAGCCTGATGCCTGGACCGCTGATTGTAACGATACGTTGCATGGCTGGTTCACCCGTTGTTATCACGTGATCGATTGTGGCAACTGTAGCGATGTTAAAACAAATCACCCCTGCATCTAGAGCTGTTTGTTCTGAATCTATAGTCTTTCCTGTTAGCAATGAAACCAGTTGTTGCTCACTGCCAGACGGGTATTTGGTAGGGACTGTGATGATTTCGAATAGATGATCTGGTCGGTTGACAATTGCTTGTTGTAACTGTTGTTGCAGCTCAGTCTGGTGATCTTCTATGGCAATAATGCAACGAGTGAGAGAACACATGTGTATGACGAGTATTGCCCCGTTGAGTACACTGTCAAGTTTTTCTCTTAGCAAGGCGCTGTCACAAGCAGTATAAGGGTCGCATTCGACAGCATTTAGAATCAGGGTGTCCGGTTGCTTTTGTAGTGCTTTTCTTAGTTTTAGATGTGTCGGAAATCCGGCACCCCCCATACCAGAGACTCCAGCTTGTTCAATTCGATTAATAAGTTCGAGAGGTGTTGCTCGCATTGGATTGGGCAAGGTAAGGAATTTTGTTGTCTGCTTTTTATCATCCGTTTGTATACATAGATTCTGTGGATGTCGTTCGTTTGGGTACAGAAGTATTCCTGAGCTGGAAGCATGTATTGGTACAGTTTGAGCATTCAAGGGAACTGCAATTTTCTGGCCTTTTAACACTGTGGATCCATGTTCTACAATCGGTTTGCGTTGTTGTCCTCGCTTGCTCATGAGTGGAAAAAACAACTGTTTTGGCAAAGGTATCTTCTTAATGCTATGACGCAAAATCTGTTGCTTTTGTGGTGTAATATAAACACCGCCTTTCATTGGTTTGATTGTATATTGATCCTTCATCATAACGATTCGAAGCCTTGGCTAACCGGAATCATGATGATACAGTCAACCGGGCAGGGAGCAACACAAAGTTCACAGCCGGTACACTCTTGAGCAATGACGGTGTGCATTTGCTGATTTGCTCCGAGGATGGCATCGACTGGACATGCTTTTATACAGAGAGTACAGCCGATACACTCTGATTCAGTGATGACTGCAAGTTGAAGGTCTTTGGTTTCACCAAATTGAGTGTTTAGAGAGGTGGGCTCAGCACCTAATAAATTCGCCAAGGTATCGATGGTTTGTTGCCCACCTGGCGGGCATTGGTTAATGTCTGCTTGTCCTTCAGCAATGGCTTGTGCATAAGGTCTGCAGCCTGAATATCCACATTGAGCGCATTGGGTCTGTGGTAGCAAACGATCAATTTTGTTGACAAGTTGATCGGCTTGTTTCTTTATCCGCGTAGAAAGGTAGCCAAGCAGACCACCGCACCCGGCAACAAGCAAAGAAATCAGGATAATGCCAAGCGGTTGAAGAGTAATAGAGTAACTCAGCAAGATATAAGATTATTCTGATTGCTTATGAATATTTCCATGATTAAGATAGAAAAATTGTCTATACAGGAAAAATATATAACAGAGTCATTGAGAAAAACAAGCTTGGATTAGCGGAATCAGTGCAAAAGGTTATGTAGAAAGCAAATCAAGTCGTTACGTCAAAAATAATTTATTGGGAGCTTGCCTCCTCGTATTTTGTCGAAAAGGTTTTTGATGTTCCTCCTTTTATATTTCAAGAACTACTTTGCCAATTGGTGCATTTTCCTGTAAGTGTTGATGCGCACTGGCAACATCGTCTAATGGAAAGATTCTGGCAACACGTGTAGTTAAGATTCCGTTATTGAAATCAGGAGTACATTTTTTCAGTATTTCAGATTGATGTTTCATTAGTGCTGTATCATTCAAGAAAAATGCAGTTAACATTAATTCCTGGGTGAATCGAACATTTTTGAGTCGAGCTTCACTCCAGTCGGTTTCTGAGGTTGGTGTAAGAATCGTCACGACATCGCCATAACAGCGAACACTGGAAAAACACTGTTGCATGACTTCATCACCAATTGTGTCAAATGCCAAGTCGACACCTTGCTGATTGGACCAATGCATTATTTCTTCAACCACATTTTGCTGCTGATAACGAATTGCTTTTTCGACACCGAGTTGTTTAACAAATGCCAGCTTCTGTTCTGTACTAACGGTTGTTGCCACTCTTGCCCCTGCCAGCTTTGCGAGTTGTATTGCGATGTGTCCGACACCACCTGCACCAGCTTGTATGAGTATCTGAGAGTCTTGTTTTGTATTCACACGATCAAACAATGCTTCCCATGCTGTAATTAATACTAAAGGAATTGCAGCGGCCTGGGTAAAACTGAGTGTTTCGGGTTTGTGGGCGAGGACTTCCTGATCGACAACAACATACTCAGCATATGTTCCTTGTCTCCCATTTAACCCAGGTTGACAAAAAAATACGGCATTTCCTACCTGGTAATCAGTGACGTCTGATCCTGTTGCTTCGATAATACCTGCACCATCACAGCCAAGAATTGCTGTTGGCTGGACAGGAAAAGCGTTCTTGTTTTGTCGGATTTTAATATCCAGCGGATTAATGCTGGCAGCTTTTAATCGAACTAAAACTTGAGTTGGTGAGTGAATTTCGGGAATAGGGAGATCTCGTATTTTCAGTATTTCTGCTGATCCCGATTCTGTGATAGCAATTGCACGCATTCAAGTGACCTAAAAAGTTTTTAACAGATTGAAGTCATCTGAGTGTAATCAATGACTGTGTTGAGTGAAGACATGTCACTGCCCAAGAATATCATCAACACCTCGATTGGCGAGTTGATCAGCACGTTCATTGCCTTCATGTCCCTGATGACCTCGAACCCAGCGCCAGCTAACATCGTGCGTTTGTGTTGCAGATTGTAAACGCTTCCATAAATCAGCATTTTTAACGGGCTTATTTGCTGCTGTTTTCCAGTTGCGTTTGATCCAGTTTGGTAACCATTCTGTTATGCCCTTCATCACGTATTGAGAGTCTGTGACGATTTCTATCTGACTCGGGCTGGTTAAATTTTCCAATGCTTGAATCGCAGCCATGAGTTCCATTCGATTATTGGTGGTTTCTAATTCACCACCCCATAATTCCTTTTCTTTATCTTCTAATCGTAACAAGACCCCCCAGCCGCCAGGTCCAGGGTTGCCACGACAAGCACCATCAGTAAATACAGTAATGAGTTGAGTCATAAATCGTATGCTTAATTGCTAGTCTTGAATATCAGTCAGGTTGTTTACGCGCCGCATCTTGTGGAATGGGTGAGGGCGCTGGTCTGTGGATCAATGAGCGTATATTCCATGGTGATTTTCCAGTAATCAGAGTAAAGCGTCGTTTACGTGCTCGAATGACATAACTGATTGCACCGAGTGGTAATCGCCTTGCTTCAAAAGCGGTGGGTTTCATTTTTCCCATTCCAGGGTAAAAACAGACACTTCTGTCTGCTTCAAAATTGAGTGTTTGTAGTACCCTCATGATCGTATCTCTTGATAATAAGCCTGAGCATTCCGGAAAATCAGAACGGTTTCTGCACAAAAATTGTTTAAAATGCTGGATATTCCAGGGATTGAATCCCAGGACAAACAGTGTTCCCTCTGGTTTCAAAATACGTTCTGCTTCCTCTAATACTGTTTTCCAGTTTGATTCATATTCGAGCCGGTGCGGAATGAGTACCCAGTCTGCGATTTCACTGGTAATTGACAACGCTTGATAGCTGCTGATACAGCAAATATTTGAGTCCTTGATGGGTGCTTCATGGCATTCTTCCAGTATATGCAGATTTGGTAACCAATAGTCATCCAGGAACCGATGTTCCCAGCCGAGTGCGCCTAATTGAACAATTCTTTGCCCATAATAGAGGAATAATTGCGTTTTAAGATAATCGACTTCCAGATCCTGAACTCGCTGACCAACTGGTGATAAATACCATTTGTCCAATGTAATCCGGGGATTTTTGATGGCAGATTTCACTTTGCTCAACTGTTGTCTTGATCTGATGTTACGACACTAAATAATGAACCCTACCATGCATGTGAGTTTTTTCCAATCGATCAATTAACACGGCAGCGATATAGGGGTTGAGAGCTCTCAGGAGAATACCTAATCGTTGATGCAAATTATTATATCAGGGTATTCTGTTGATTAAATAACACTGTGATGGATCAAAGAAGAATGAACACATTCTACTTGAGGCAAATGTTCTTTGTTACGATTGATGAGAGAGTGTTTTGGAGTAATGGTAAAGCTGATGAAGATGTTGCACTCATTCAGGGATGACAGTTGCTTATTACTAAAGAGAGTCAGATTATTCCTGAATGAATACAGAGATGATGTCCGTGTATTGATCACGGTTAAAACTCTAGCGGAAGTGATTTGAAATCCGCTGTAAAGTGACGTTGGGCTGCCCTGTGGTTGATATGTGTATGACCGTACTGACAAACGTTACGTTTGTCAGTCTTTACTAAACCCATTCCTCAAAATCATCACCTTCTCTTTCAGGAGGCATTAAGTCTTCTTTGCTGACACCAAGTGCGAGAACTACCGGGCTAGCAACATAGATGGAAGAATAGGTCCCTATCAGCACGCCGACAATCAGTGCGATCGCAAAGTTATGAATGATTTCACCGCCCATGAGTACCAGTGCAATTAATACCAATAAAGTTGTTAACGAGGTAATAATTGTCCGGGTTAAGGTTTGATTGAGTGACACATTCATGACTTCAACAGGTTCACCTTTACGCATGCGCCGGAAATTTTCACGGATGCGGTCAAATACAACAATGGTGTCATTCAGTGAATAACCAATCACTGCGAGGATTGCAGCCAATACACTGAGATCAAATTCCAGACCAAATACCGAGAAAAAACCAAGGGTAATGATGACATCATGTACTAGAGCAGCGACTGCACCCAGTGAAAAACGGTACTCAAACCGCCAGGCAACATAGAGAAGGATTCCAAAAATTGCATAGAGCATGGCCAGACCACCGTTTTCCCGCAATTCCTCACCAACTTGTGGGCCTACGAATTCTATGCGCCGCAGTTCCGCTGCACCTTCGCTTGTTTTGACCACATTCATTATTCGCGTGCTCAACTCTGCGCTGACGCGTCCTTCTTTTGATGGTAGCCGAATCAAAATATCTTTGGATGATCCAAAATGCTGGACACTGGCATCATCGAATCCGCCTGCAACCAATTGGCTGCGAACTGTTTGTGGATCTATTGACTCCGGATAGCCGATTTCTACCAGTGTGCCGCCGGTAAAATCAATCCCGAGCACAAGACCGCGAGCAATCAGTGAACCAATGGAGATGATGATGAGCAAGGCAGACAATACAAGCGCGAGCTTGCGTTTACCCATGAAGTCAAATTTAAAGTGATCTGCCATTGTCTTATCCTTTCATTCCTTCAGTTAAACCATTTTCATCAGATACGTTGTCCAGCACCTTGTGTTGACTCGTCCATAGTGGCCAGATTGACAGGTTGTCAAGGCGTTTTGATCCGTAGATCCAGTTGATTAACATACGTGTTACCAGAATCGCTGTGAACATTGATGTCACAATACCGATAGACAACGTAACGGCAAATCCCTTGATTGGCCCTGTACCAAAACTAAACAACACAATAGCTGCAATCAATGTGGTGAGATTGGCATCAAAAATAGTTGAAAATGCTTTTTCATAGCCAGCGTGTATGGCTTGTTGGGGAGTGCTGCCGCTTTTTAATTCCTCACGGATGCGCTCAAAAATCAAAACATTTGCATCGACAGCCATGCCCACTGTGAGCACGATGCCAGCAATGCCTGGTAAAGTCAGCGTTGCTTGCAGAAAGGATAAAATCGCAAATAATAAGACCAGATTGGCAGTGAGTGCGATATCAGCAATGAAGCCGAATTTTCTGTAATATACGATCATGAACAGCAAAACAGCAATAAATCCGACAATAACAGATTGAAAGCCTTTTTCAATATTATCTTTGCCCAGGCTTGGGCCAACAGTACGTTCTTCCACGATATCCATTGGTGCAGCCAATGCGCCTGCGCGTAGCAGCAATGCCAGGTTTCGTGCTTCTGTTGTAGAATCCAGTCCGGTAATCTGAAAACGACGGCTGAAATTGTCACGAATGGTTGCGATATTAATCACTTCTGCAACTTGCTTGCGTTCGCGCACCAGTTTTCCATTGATTTTTTTGGTCTCGGATTTGTTTTCAATAAAGACCACTGCCATTGGCTTGCCGATATTGTCACTGGTAACCCGCCCCATTTTCTTTGCGCCGACACCATCCAGTGTCACTGAAACCATTGGTCCTCCAGTCTGCTGATCCAGTCCGGAGCTGGCATCAACGACTTGATTACCGGTAACGATAATCTGTCTTTTTAATAAGACTGGAGTACCATCACGTTCTGAATAAAGCCGTGTTCCCGCGGGAATTCTGCCGCGCACAGCCAGTTGCACATCGTGCTTGACGTCAGCTAAACGAAATTCAAGTGTCGCTGTTGCACCCAAAATTTCCTTGGCGCGGGCTGTATCCTGGACGCCTGGTAACTGAACAACGATGCGTTCTTCGCCTTGTTGCTGTATGACGGGTTCTGCAACGCCGAGCTCATTGACACGATTGCGCAGAGTGGTCATATTCTGTGCAATCGCAAACTTTTTGATTTCGCGTTTCTGGTTCGGTGTTAATCGGGCGATCAGAGTCAAACTCTGTTCTTCCTGAGGAACGAACTCCAGGCCTGATAATTGACGGCTTATGTAATCCCGCGCCTTGTTAACCTGATCCAGATCTTTGAATTGCACAATGATTTGACCATCTTGTGCTTTTACACTTCGATAGCGAACCTTGTTTTCACGAAGACCACTGCGGATATCGCTGGCATTGCGCTCTTCAGCTTGTTTAATGGCAGAATCCATGTCAATTTCAAGCAGAAAATGCACACCGCCACGTAAATCCAGTCCAAGGTACATGGGTTCAGCGCCCAGGCTACGTAACCATTCCGGTGTGGCTGGTGCCAGGTTAAGTGCTGCAACGTATTGGGAGCCTAAGTCATGTCGCAATAAATCAGCAGCTTTTAGCTGGGTATCTGTATTTATAAAGCGTAGAAGCAGGCTGGAATCGTCAAGCGTGTCAGATTTCCATGAAATCCCGTTTTGCTTGAGTGTATCCCTGATTGTCTCGGCTTTTTCATCATCAAGGATTGCTTTTCTTAATGGTGAAACCTGAATAGATGGATCAGATCCATACAAATTCGGTAGCGCATAGATCGCAGCAATGATAATTGCAAGAATAATGAGTATGTTTTTCCACGCAGGAAAGTGATTCAGCATAAAGTTACCGATCAGTTAGCAAGTGTAATGATAATTCGGTCATCACTATAAGTGTGTTCGAATTATGGAGAAATATCGTGATTGAAAAATAGTCGTTTGGCTGTTGAGGAAACTAGCTGTTTTTTACCAATGTCTTATATGTGCCTTTTGGCATTAACGAGCTAACTGCACTTCGTTGTACCCAGACAATCTTGTCAGGGCTGACTTCCAGTCCGATAAAATTATCATCAACATGCGCTACTTTACCGAGTAACCCGCCAGTCGTCACTAACTCTGTTCCTTTGCTCAGGGAATCGACCATGTTTTTTTGTTCTTTAGCACGTTTTTGACCTGGGCGAATGAGTAAAAAATAAAAGATAACCAGAATAGCGATTGGCATTAACATGCCAGCAAAATCGTTACCAGCTGAGGTGCCAGCTGCCATTGCATTTGAAATAAAGAAATCCATGTTTTAACCTAAATTTAATTGTTGAATTACTGTGCTTGTCCAGTAATCATTATTGAAACAGTGTGAGTAAAATACCTGTTGAACAGACTCATGTAGTGATGCACAGGGACAATTACATGTGTACAGGGCATCTGTCTTTATCAACAAAGCATTTTGTTGTCGTTGTTATACCTTAATTGTTATACCAAAGTCTGATT
>DRLZ01000038.1 GCA_011322755.1 Crenotrichaceae bacterium | reverse complement strand
ATTGGTATTGGATAAGTCAATTTCGCGAATCAGTGCTTCAATTTTTTGTTTGTCGCTAGTGTCTGCTTGCTGATAGGAAATAATGTTTTTTGGTTCGGCGGGAAGTAATTCGGTCCCTGGTAATGTGACATCAACAGCATTCGTTACTGCTGTGGTGCTGGTATCTTGTTCTGACATCCTGTTTTCTCCCTGTATGCTTATAGCAACAATTCATATTCTGGTTATTGAGAATGTTTACCGGTTATTGCCGTACACTCAACAACAAACGATGTGATCAGGTTGGTAATACGGTGAATGGAATTCTTCCTGAAAGTATTTGTTTGAAAATCAGCTGCTAAAGCACACCTTCTTTTTTAAGTTGTAACTCCAGTACCTCGATTTGAACATCAAGTTCCATTGCATCGTTTTCTAATAACTTTGTTTGCTGTTCGGTGACTATTTTTTCAATCGTAGTGAGTACATTTTTAAAATTTTGCTCTAACTCAGGTTGTGGATGATCTTTGCGCATAGCGGCATAACCCGTTGTGACACGGCGCATGCCTTCCAGGTAGACTTTTAGAAATTTACGTGCCCGGCGCAGGTCTTTCGGGTCATCTTCAATGATATCCAGGATTTTATGGGTCTCAGTGATAATTGCTTTGAGTCTGCGTTTCAGTCCTAAATCTGAAATTCTGATGCGTGCTGATTCAATTTCCTCAAGTTTTCGCTCGGCGTCATCAATTGCCTCAATAACTTCTTCAGCGGTAACCCCAATCGCAGAAAAATCCGGCGCACTTCGTGTTTCATCAAGGCCGTAATAAAGATAATAGGCCAGGAGTGCAACAAGGCCGTAAACGATGCTGACAATCAAACCATTATTTGCTGACAACCATGAGACAAGCGTGGTTGCTAATGCCAGAATTACAGCTGAGAGTAAGCGATAATGGATTTTACCGCGTCGACGATGAAGTTTGCGAAGGCGGGATTGTTGATCCAGTAAAATACCTTTTCGGGTCAATATAGCGGCAAGAATCATCAGTCCAAAGCCGACTAAACTGATTGCCATTGTCACCAAGTGGCCTTGAGCCAAGGCAATTATTGCAGCAGGTAGCAAAGGCAGCGGTAGTATAAACAACAAGATGCCACGATAACGGCTGCGCAGAGGTGTATCCGGATTATAACGTTTTGCCATTAATTTTTAACCAGAGTGTGATCGATAGAGCGACAGAAAAAACGACCTAGAACAGTAGACGCAGTAAAGCCTGAAAACAGATTAGTCCAACAGTTCCGAGCAGCAGGATAGCGCCAACAAATTTTTTTAATACCATATCATTCCTGTATTTTTAAGAATACTCTGAATACTGTCTAAAGGCTCAATTGAGTGCGTTGAATATCGATTCATGTTGATGCAATGTTAATGATATGAGCAGCTACTCATTGACTTTTCGATAATAAGTATGCGGCCATGCTGTTCCAAAGCTGCGTGAAGAATCAATCGAATTCGCATTCAAAACAGAGCGTGTGACCAGCGAGAAGCCAATGACTGGTAGCCCGTGATAGGTTCTTGTTGATAGATTTCCTTTCAGACCACCACTATCACCCGATGTCAGGTCGGCACTGAGCCACCCACTTGGGCTGCCAAAACCATTGCTTAACGTGTCGACGTTAATAGCAAGCTGGGATGCTGTCACATTCTTGTTATCAAAAGTAATGATATTAGTCTGATTGCAGAGGTCGGTTGTCTGAGTGACACTTTTTCCGGTTCTGTCAATAACAGTAAATCCTGTTGCATTGCAACTTGATGCGAAAGGAATTATAGAAGGGTAAAGATAGCGGGTCGGAAAGTTAACAACCCAGTCTGTTTCTGCGCCAAGGTTCGGGTTTGAAGTCCAGTTATTATGGATGCTGGCGGCGCTGAGTACTGCACTGACCGCATCTGCCCCTGATGACCAGCGATCGATATAGGTTTCTACCGGAGCCGCTACTGAAATAGCGTTTATAGCTGGGTTATCTGTGGTTAAAATGGATTCGAGCGGATTAACATCGGCCAGGTTAGGGTGTTCGTTTGCAGCGTTAAAGATCAAATCACCTTTGGAAACACCATCAGTGCCCTTGCCATTGATCATATTCGGTGAGTAAAAATCGGATAGCGTCACAGCCGTACCACCAACAGCTTTTCCCTCATCACCTTTAATTAAAGTAAACGTGCCTTTCAGCACGTTAATTGGTTCAAAAAATTCCTGTCGTATACTGGAAATGCCATTACCAAGATTAAAGCTGGCGGCGATGTTATCGCAAAGACCTTTTTTAGCTTTGAACGCTACAGTACCAATGTCTGTAGTTGGATTGCTTCTAGAATGTCCCATTTGAATGACTTCAACACTGCCTTCAGTACATCCGTTTAAAGTGACAATCTGGTTGTTATTGACTGCTTGTGACGGGAAAGTACAGCTTTTGTCACCTGGAACCCGTAAACGTGGGCTGCCAGCATTGCTTTCAATTGCAGCAATCCACACATCATGTGGTAACAGTGTGACGATAAAACGGGCACAACTACTGCCATCTGTAGCATTTCGCAAGTTGATTTTAACAGCAAGTGTTTGCTGGCTGGTATTGGCGATGTCTAAAAAAGTACTGTAGCCATTGCGGGTTGTGAAATAGGGGAACAGCAACACATCTCCAAGATTATTCGAGGAAACACCCACAGCAATTGATTTGACGGAAAAAAGACTTGTCATTGTGACAATAGTAAAGATGAATCCAAAGTTGCGTTTACATGCACTCATTAGGCTATTTTCCTTTGCTATAGTGAGTTGAGCTTATGACACGATAGAGATGATGTTTTGAATCACTCAAACCGGTTCTTTTAGTTATTCATTCGATTAAACTTTACGATTATTGACCGGTAACAGACGATTAATTACGATGCTTGGCGTCTGGCCAGCACGGTTTATAAGGCTTCATGCCGGATCGTTAAAATACCGGGCAGATGCTGAAAATACTGGTTTTTTTGATCGACAGACAACTTATACACCAGCCTGTGTTTTAACCTGATATCAATATGATGTCAATTATCTGTTGTCACAGCTATAATAGAACAAGTGTTCAGTCACATGGGTAGCGGCAGTGTTCGTTTATCCAAAATGGCTATATTGTGAAACGACCAAGGATTATCAATGGCTTTTGATTATAAGAAGATGCTGAAAAAAGAACTTAATTTAGGCGAAAAGGATATTTTGATACGCAGAAGTATTGGAATTGCGTGTGTTGTACTTTCCGTTCTTCCGGGCAGTGTGCCCATGTTGCTGATCGGTATTGTATTGATTGGATCTGCAACAATACGCTGGTGTCCGGTGTATTCCGGATTACATAAAAACACGCATGTTTCCTGAATGGAATGAAGATCAGTCAGGGCTTGGTCTGTTGACGTAAAATCATGAAAAGCGTTTTGCTTGTTGTCTTTCCTCGAGTACACCGTGATATTCAGACTGTGCGCCCATGATCTCACAAAGAGCATTGATCTCAAATTGCACATCACGTGTCTGATGATTGTTTTGAACCAGGGTCTGGCTCATTTGAATGAGACAGTTAGCCGTTTGTTCACAGTCTATTGTCGATTTAATGGTCTCATAAAGTTGCTTGCGAGTTGAATGTGAATCATTTTGCAGGCGCTCAGCGTACTCATTAAACAGGTTAATTCCATCATGTGGATCGAAGATTGCGAGGCGATTCTGGGTTTCCAGTATCTGGTCCAGTTTCATGCGCTGGTATAACGTTACCTTGCCATTTGCGGATGCAACAAGTGCACACGCAGCCATTGCTGCCTTTAGAAAAGGTTTGTTACGGTGTTGTGTGATCTGAGCGTTAAGAAGATAGGTGATGTTACTCAAAATCTCTGTCATTTATTTCACTCTGCAATATTATTGCTGTTGCACTTGATGCAAATCGCATTGTTAACTTGATTGCTTCAATTGTAGTCAGGTTTTTAAGACTGATACTGACAATACTGTATAAGACGTGCTAAATATTGTTTTTAGCCCGTCTTGTTTGTTATCGACAGATTGGTAATACAGAGTTTGATCGCTTTTCCTGTTTGTCTGGTTTCTCGACTAATCGCGGCGAGTATAATCACCTTCAATCACATCTGGGTTATGTACTTCGGGTTGTTGCGGTGAGGTGTTCGGTATCACCAGATGTTTGAGTACATAGGATACAATTTGTTTGCGTGTTGATGGGATGAGGCAGAAAAAACCAATCGCATCGGTAACAAACCCGGGCGTGAGCAACAAGGCGCCACCAACCAGTAAAATAGGACCTTCGATGAGTTCTTTTGCCGGTAACGTTCCCTGAGCCATGCTTTGCTGTAAGCGTTGCAACGTTGAAAAACCTTGTTGGCGAAGTAACCAGCTACCAATCACTGCAGTTGCAACAACAGAAAATATGGTAGGGATTACTCCGATAATGGCGCCAATCTGTAATAACATATAGATTTCCAGAATAGGCACAACAAGCAGAAATAGCAGGAATATTCGTTGAATCGTCATTTTGATACCTTATTGTTTATGAATACAGTGAGTTTATATGATGCATTTTAAGTGTCATCTCGTCATTCTGGTAGTAAGAAAGGGATTTATCCAGAATGATTGTTCAAAATCGATGTCGTCGCCTAGCGAATCTGAAATGAATTTAGAATGACAATGCAAGATCAGGGATAGTGTACTGTTGTGAACACAATAGCATGCGTGTTGGTTTCAACACGCTGCTGATTTATATTTCAATTATATACAATGACCAAATGGTAAGGAATTTATTATTATGACAGACTCGACTCATCTCCTTGTTGTCTGTACATGCCCCAGTCACGAAGAGGCAAAAAAACTGGCACGTTTGATTATCGGCGGGCGTTT
>DRLZ01000037.1 GCA_011322755.1 Crenotrichaceae bacterium | reverse complement strand
GTCCTGCACGTAGCAATTTCTTGTTTCTCCACTCAGCATCTTGCTCATTGAGACCTGCTGAATCCAGCATGACAATGCGTACCAACTCAAGAGTGGCTGAAGTGGTAATGATTTCGCCGCTAAACCCCTGTTTTATCAGCAATGGTAAACGTCCACAGTGATCCAGATGAGCATGAGTTAATAAAACATAATCAATTTCAGCGGGATCAAAACCAAACGGGGTATGATTCTCTTCTTGAATTTCCCGTCCACCTTGAAACAGACCACAGTCAATTAGTATTTGTTTCCCTGCGACTTCAAGTAAATGGCATGAGCCTGTAACACCTTGTGCAGCACCGTGAAAGCTAATTTTCATAGAACAGATTCCTCACCCGATACGGGATATGATTTGTACGATTTCACCTCGTTGGACAACAAACAAGGCGGGTTTACTTCTTGTTGCAAACATTTGTCCAAACCTGCATTTATCACTGAGTCGGGAGCAATCGTATTTGTTGTATGTGAAAAACTATCACTGCTTCAGATATTTCACGCCAACACCATGCAAGCACTGTAATGTCTCACCAACAAACAACGCATCTATACTCGCACTGTCAGTAAAGCAAGTGAGTATTTAGATGCTGCATATGTAGTCTGTTGAAGTGTGCAGCCTTATACGTATCAATGACTACTCTGTGTGGTTTTAGTGTTGCCGTTTCCATTCGAACCCCTTTTATTTTCGGGTGCTGAAAAAAGACTAAAAAGACAGATTTCAGACTTGTGTCTGGGTCAATCGCGAGATTGTGGAAAAAAACAGGGACAGAGCAGTAAACACTCTCCACTAACATCTGATCCTACTCATGTGAGGAGACATAAAACGAAAATACTCACTTCTATTTAATCATGGAGTATGTGATGCTTGAATGACAAACATCAATCAGGGATGTTATATGGGATACTTTTAACCAATTAATAAAAAACCCACCTGATAGAAAAGACATCAGGAATCTGCAAATTGGGAATTATCAGCCATACATTAATTAAAGCTGTGTTAGTGTCTAAAAGTGTACATGGTTGTTTTCTGATTTCAGTATCAGTCCACTTCTACACAAGTTGAACTGATGTTTGCCGATTCAGAGCGTTCTTTTATCAATTCATTTAAACATTCGATATAAGGATCAGTATTATGAAAAATCCACTTGTAAGCGAGATACATAATTTTGGCCGTTTTTCATTGACCGCCGGTGTCATTCTTTTTGTTCTGGGTAGTATTGGAATAGCACTTCCCGTTATTATGTCAATGACGGCATCAATTTTTTTTGGCTGGCTGGTATTCATAGCGGGTATGTTCTGGATTTATTCCACATACAAATATAGCTACAAGCATTGGTTGGACTGGATAAAACCACTCCTGCTGATTGCGGTCGGTTTACTTGTTCTTTTCGACCCCTTGTCTGGGGTGATCGCACTGGCGCTGATATTTACTTTTTATCTAATGCTGGATGCTGCCGGTAGTTTTTATATTGCTTATTCCATGCATCCTTTCTATGGTTGGGGCTGGATGGTTGTCAACGGCATTGCTTCGCTTCTGCTTGCCACCTTACTATTAATTGGTTGGCCACAAACAACACCTGTCATTCTGGGTTTGTTTATTGGCATTAGTTTAGTGTTTGACGGCAGTGTGTTAATAATGATTTGGTGGCGTGTCCATAAAATTGAGCATAACGATCGTTAGTCTATGTAAAATCTGTGGGTTGATCGACAACGAGCAAGATTGTTACATGTTGAACTGAATTATGAACAAAGGCAAAGTAACCGCTGTACGTGGCAGTGTCGTTGATATACGCTTTGAGGCAGAGCTGCCTTCAATCCGGACTATTTTGCTGGCGGGAGAACACGAAGATATTGTAATTGAAGTCTTGAGTCAGCTTGATGCCTTGCATGTACGTGGTATTGCGCTTACGCCAACCCAGGGTCTGGCTCGTGATATGCCTGTAAATGATACGGGCGATTCGTTGAAAACACCGGTTGGAGATGCGATTTTGTCACGAATGTTCGACGTGTTTGGCAATCCGATTGATCGTCGACCTGCACCAGATAAAATCGAATGGCGCTCTGTGCATCAAAGTCCACCGCCCTTGGCTCGACGCTCGACACATTCCGAAATTTTTGAAACAGGCATCAAAATCATTGATGTACTGGTTCCTCTGGAACGAGGCGGCAAAGCCGGTTTGTTTGGTGGAGCAGGAGTTGGCAAAACAGTGTTACTCTCGGAAATAATCCATAATATGGCTGGATTTCATCAGGGCGTCAGCATTTTTTGTGGAATTGGGGAGCGTTGTCGGGAAGGTGAGGAACTGTACCGTGAAATGAACGCGGCTGGCGTGCTGGACAATATGGTGATGTTGTTCGGGCAAATGAATGAACTGCCAGGCTGCCGTTTCCGGGTTGGTCATGCAGCACTAACAATGGCTGAATATTTTCGTGATGATGAGCATCGTGATGTTTTACTGTTGATGGATAACATTTTTCGCTATATCCAAGCTGGGTCGGAAATCTCTGGCTTAATGGGGATGATGCCATCACGGCTGGGTTATCAACCGACTCTCGGCACCGAACTTTCGGAACTGGAAGAGCGCATTGCCAGTACTGACTCAGGCGCGATTACCTCCATTCAAGCAGTATATGTGCCCGCAGACGATTTTACAGATCCTGCCGCAGTCCACACGTTTTCACATCTGTCAGCATCCATTGTACTATCGCGCAAACGGGCCAGTGAAGGCTTGTATCCAGCAATCGATCCTTTACAATCCAGTTCCAAGATGATTACCCCAAGTATTGTTAGCCAGCGGCACTATCAAATTGCCCAGGATGTGCGACGTACACTATCAGAATACGAAGATCTGAAAGATATTATCGCCATGCTTGGTCTGGAACAATTGTCGCGTCAGGATCGTAATATTGTCTTTCGTGCGCGTCGTCTGGAGCGTTTTTTGACTCAGCCGTTTTATACCACCGAAAAATTCAGCGGATTACCTGGTAAATCAGTCAGTCTGGATCATGCACTTGACGGTTGTGAACGCATACTCAATGATGAATTCAAAGATTATCCAGAAAGCGCACTGTATATGATCGGAACGATTGACGAAGCAATCACCAGGAATAAATCTGCTAGCTCGGTTAGCAAACAATCTGCAACATTACAGCCTTCTAGTGAAGCAGCGCATGGTTGAGACTCAAATGCAGCTTAAAATCTTATTGCCATTTCGAGTATTTACTGAAGTGAATGGAGTGCTGCGGATTATTGCAGAAACCCGTCAAGGTTCATTTGGGATTTTTCCACACAGGCTTGATTGTGTGGCGGCACTGGAGCCAGGAATACTTACTTATGAAAGTATAGATTCACCAAGCGAAATCTATATTGCTGTTGACGAAGGAATACTGGTCAAGAAAGGCCAGGAAGTGCTGGTTTCAGTGCGTAATGCGACTGGTGGCGCTGATCTTGGAGAGTTACACGACAAGGTGCGTAGCCAGTTTCTTGAACTGGATGAACAGGAACGAGTCATTCGCTCAACACTGGCGAAGCTGGAAAGTGGATTTGTGCGTCGTTTTGTAGGTTTGAAACATGAATAGCGAAAATGATGAGCAACCTGACAAACAACACGACAGCGATGAAACTGAATTCAGTCGTCAGGTAGCGATTAAGGAAACACGCAAGCTTAAACAGCAACGCAAGGCAGTTAAAAATATCTGGTTTGGTCTGGGCATGTTTGGGCTCATCGGCTGGTCAGTGACCATCCCCACGCTGCTCGGTATTATGTTGGGTTTGTGGCTGGATAAAAACCATCCTGGAACCCAGGCATGGACATTGAATCTAATGATCGTCGGCTTGATTATTGGTTGTTTGAACGCCTGGCATTGGGTATCGAAAGAAAACAAAGCCATTCAGGATGATTCGGAGCAACAGGATGAATGAGGTAGTCAATCAGGTTTTCAGCTCAAGTCTTGTTCTGTTAACTGGAGTGATGCTAGGCTTGTCTTTTTATAGCGGCTTATGGTGGACAACGCACAAGGTGATTGGTGATGCATGGTCTCCATGGTGGTTTATTGCTAGTTTTATAGTGCGCACATCCGTTGTGATGGCTGGTTTTTATCTGGTTGCAGGACCTAATTGGCGTAACTTGCTAATCTGTTTGTGTGGTTTTCTGATTGCGCGGCTAATGGTTGCATTGTCATTGCGATCTATGGCAAACAAAGACATTCATAATCTGCAAACAGGAGACAAACACCATGCACCTTAGCCCAGATGAATTGATTCTCTGGCAGTACGGGTTTTTCAAGCTCAACAATACCATTGTAACGACGTGGATTTTGATGGCGGTTCTGGTTATTGTTTCGATCAGGATAACCAGTCACCTCACTACCGACACAGATATTTCCCGACAGCAGAATGCTCTGGAAGTGATCATATTAACGATTTGTTCCCAGATCAAGGAAGTTGGCATACAAAAGCCGCGTCAATATCTCGGTTTCATCGGGACAATATTTATTTTTATTGCTACAGCCAATCTGTTCACAATTTTTCCTGGCTATGAGCCGCCGACAGGTTCGGTTTCGACAACCTTTGCTCTGGCAATCTGTGTGTTTATCGCCAGTCCTGTTTACGGGATTGCTGAACGTGGTATCGTTGACTATCTAAAGTCTTATTTACAGCCTACTCCAATCATGTTGCCGTTTAATATTATCAGTGAAATCTCCCGCACTTTTGCGCTGGCAATCCGGTTGTTCGGCAATATCATGAGCGGAGAGATGATACTGGCGATTTTACTGGTAATTACCCCGTTTATTTTCCCCATCGTTATGAGTTTGCTGGGATTACTGACCGGAGTGGTTCAAGCCTATATTTTCACCATTCTTGCCACTGTTTATATTGCGGCAGCAACCAGCGACTCCGAGATAACATGAATTGACTGAAACTGAATAGGATAGATTATGGACAGTATGACCTTGATTGCACTTGCATCCATCATTACTTCTGGTTTAACCATTGCCATTGGTGGAATTGGTGTCGCCATTGGAGAAGGACGCGCGGTAGCCACTGCGATGACAGCACTGGCGCAACAGCCTGATGCAGCAGCGACGATTACCCGCACATTGTTTGTCGGTGTTGCCCTGGTTGAATCAATTGCAATTTATTGTTTGGTGGTTTCGATGATTTTGATTTTTGCCAACCCATTCTGGGATTATTTCGTCGCACAAGCAGGAGGATAGTGTGGCCATCGACTGGTTTACAGTGAGTGCACAGATTGTTAACTTTCTAATTCTTGTCTGGCTGTTAAATCGTTTTCTGTATAAACCGATACTTAATGCGATTGATGCGCGCGAACAACGTATCTCAGCTCAGCTTGAGGAAGCGACGGCAATCAAGGCCACTGCAGAGCAGGAGCACGAGACTTATCAACGCAATATTGCTGAGATTAAACAAAAGCGAACTGAACTGCTTGCAGAAGCAGTTCAGCAAGCAGAGTCCGAACGTCAACGCTTAATTGAAGAGGCACGCAGCGAAATTGCAAGATTAAGTGAACAATGGCAACAAGCACTTGCCAGTCAACAACATAGTTTGCAACAGCAGCTAACCAGACGCATCCAACAAGAAGTCATTGCAATTGCGAGGAAGGTCTTGGCTGACTTGGCAACAGTCGATCTGGAACAGCAGATATCCACTGTGTTTATTCAACGCTTGCAACAACAATCAAAACAACTGGCCAAACAATTTAACGCTTACGCATCCAGTCATGCTAGCAACGCATTGATTCGTAGTACTTTTGAATTATCTGAACAACAGCGATTATCAATTGAAAAATCGATCAAGAGTCTTGTCCAGCATCATATTGAAATACAGTATGAAACCAGTTCAGACTTGTTGTGCGGTATCGAACTGCTGGTCGATAGTTTCAAGATAGCCTGGAGTATTGATGATTATCTATATCGTATGGAATCCAGCCTCAATGAGTTGTTTCAACAGCTGCCTGCAGGTGAGGAATTAACCAGTCAAAATACAAATGTACCCGTTTAATCTGGAAACACTTGTTGATGATGCGTTAGCGCAGATTGCAGTTCAGCGCGAAGCTGTGTTGCCAGACTTGCGACCACGTGAAATTGGTGTCGTGAAGAGTCTTAGTACCGGCGTTGCCCGCGTATCAGGATTGCCCGGTGTCGGTTTTGAAGAACTGCTTCAATTTCCAGGTGGCTTATTCGGCATTGCATTTAACGTTGATAAGGATGAAATTGGTGTCGTATTACTGGGCAATTATTGGCATTTGAAAGCTGGCGATGAAGTCGAACGCACTGGTCGCGTGATGGATGTTCCAGTTGGTGATGCATTAATTGGGCGCGTCATAAATCCACTGGGTGCCGCTCTTGATGATCAAGGTGTGCTGGCGACAAATCAACGTATGCCAATTGAACGCAGCGCTCCGGCAATCATGGATCGAGATCCGGTCAGCGTTCCATTGCAAACTGGAATCAAAGTGATCGATGCATTGGTACCAATCGGACGTGGACAGCGTGAATTGATTCTGGGTGATCGTCAAACCGGGAAAACTTCAATTGCTATCGACACCATACTCAACCAGCATGATCAGAATGTACTTTGCGTATATTGCGCAATTGGACAGCGGGCATCTGCTGTAGCAAAAGTGATTGCGGTTTTGCGTGAACATGACGCCTTGAAATATACAATCATTATTGTGACTGAAGGCAATGAACCGCCCGGGCTGGCTTATATTGCTCCGTATGCTGCAACCTCAATTGCCGAATACTTTATGCACCAGGGTCGTGATGTATTGATTGTCTATGATGATTTGACTCACCATGCACGCGCCTATCGCGAATTGTCGTTATTGTTACGACGACCGCCGGGCAGAGAGGCGTTTCCTGGGGATATTTTCTATCTTCACTCACGATTACTGGAACGGGCAACCCATTTGCGCAAGGAGCTTGGTGGTGGTTCGCTGACAGCATTGCCAGTTATTGAAACAGAAGCGCAAAATATTGCTGCTTATATCCCAACCAACCTGATCTCGATAACAGATGGGCAGCTCTATCTTTCTCCCGACCTGTTTGAGCTTGGTGTATTACCGGCAGTGGATGTCGGGAAATCGGTTTCACGGGTTGGCAGCAAGGCACAGCGCAAAGCCTATCAGGCTGTGGCAGGAAATCTCAAGCTTGCCTATGCGCAATTTGAAGAACTGGAAACCTTCGCCCGTTTTGGAACGCGCCTCGATGATAATACCCGCCAAATTATTGAGCACGGCAAGCGTATTCGAGCCTGTCTGAAGCAACAAGAGCACGACCTGGTCTCGGTAACAGAGCAAATTATCATTTTGATAGCACTTACTGAAGGGGTTTTCGATACTGTTCCATTGACCAGAATGCAGGAAGCAGAATATGCAGTACGTACAGCAACCAAACAGATGCCGATCGCTATACGAACCCAATTGCTTGACTCTAACAGTTTGAACAATAAAGATCGTGACATGATTCTACGCATTGCAGGCAATGCGCTGAAATTGTTTCATCAGCAATCATGAGTGACACAAGCGAAAGTCTACGTCGCAAGATTTCCGGAGCTACCGATCTTCAGAGTGTGGTGCGAACCATGAAAGCATTGGCTGCTTCCAGTATCAGTCAATATGAAAACGCGGTTGGCTCATTGCAAGACTATTACCGAACAGTCGAATTGGGGTTAGTGGCGTGTTTGCGTCAAACCAAATCACTTGAGATGGCTGGGTCTCCAGTTAGCTCTACTGAAAAAGCGATCGGAGTCGTTGTTTTTGGTTCTGATCAGGGGTTAGTTGGACAGTTTAATGACGTGCTTGCAGAATTTGTTGTTAATACACTGGCGCAATGGCCGCATGATTACCACATCTGGGCAGTCGGGGAACGCATGTATCTGCGTCTGGAAGACTCAGGTTTTCATCCGGCAGGATTGTTTTCAGTTCCCGGTTCAGTCAAAACAATTTCAACATTGATTGCCAGGATGCTGATTGAGACTGAAAACTACCGGGAAAGTGGGGCGATTGATCAACTTTACCTGTTTCATAACCGCCCCTTGGGCAAAGGCGCCAGTTATCAAACCACATATCAGCGCTTGTTGCCACTGGATGCAGTGTGGCAACAGCAATTGCGGGCAATGCCATGGCCAAGCAACAATGTTCCTGAAGTCGCGTTATTGAGTAATGAACAGACATTGAAAGCATTGATTCGCGAATATTTATTTGTGTCTTTGTTCAGAGTATGTGCGGAGTCCCTGGCCAGCGAAAATACCAGCCGTCTGATTGCCATGCAACGCGCAGAGAAAAACATCAAGCAACAGCTAGATGAATGGCAGCTTAGCTATCATCATTTGCGACAAAATAGCATTGATGCAGAATTGTTTGATCTTGTGTCTGGGTTTGAAGCATTGAATCAATGAGATTTTTGGATCATCTATCTCTAAATACATATGGATAAATATTTACGATCGTTCAGCACTTCTAATTTGTATTTTGCGGCAGTATTACTGTTTCTGATGTATTTGATGTGGCTGATGATGAAGCCTTTTGTCGGGGCAATCATTTTTGCCGCAATTATTACTGGAAGTGTTTATTCGCTGTTTACCTGGCTTCTGGAGAAAACAAAATTTACGCGAAATATTGTTGCCATATTGATCTGTTGCCTGGTGATTGTGGCGATATTTTTTCCGATTATCTATTTGTCATTTTTACTCTCGAAAGAAGCGATCACCTTTTATCATAGTCTGACGGTTGGCCTGAATGATGATTTGGTGAACAACTTTTTATTCGGGGATGGATATATTGCCAGAGCAATCAGGGAAACAAGCACCTTGATAGGAATTGAAATTAATATGCAAAGCTTCAAGGTTGAAGTCGTTGATCAACTGAAACAGCTGTCAGGACTCATTATCGATACGATTAACGGTCTTATTGGCAATATTGTTAGTTTCCTGTTCAAATTTGTAATTATGATTCTAGTGATCTATGCGCTATTGTCTGAGAGCTCGCAACTCAAGGAGTTCTTGTTAAAACTCTCTCCACTTCCTGATGATCAGGAAGAGTTGATTATCGACAGCTTCAATCAAATGAATTATGTCACTCTGGTTTGTAATGGTGTGGGTGGGTTAATTCAGGGTGTACTTGCCGGAATCGGCTTCTGGCTTGCTGGCAT
>DRLZ01000036.1 GCA_011322755.1 Crenotrichaceae bacterium | reverse complement strand
TGACTCTGGAAGATTTGAAATGTCCACAGTTTTTTGCAGACGTGACTGAAAAGCCGAAAGGGTTGATTCTGGTTACTGGACCCACGGGATCAGGTAAGTCGACAACGCTGGCTGCAATGATTGATCATGTCAACAGTGAACGATACGAACATATCCTGACTGTAGAAGACCCAATCGAGTTTGTTCATCAGAGTAAAAAATGCTTGATAAACCAGCGCGAAGTGCATCGAGACACACATGGTTTTAACGAGGCATTACGATCAGCATTGCGTGAAGATCCAGACATTATTCTGGTTGGTGAGTTGCGTGATCTGGAAACCATTCGTCTGGCACTGACAGCAGCTGAAACCGGACATCTGGTGTTTGGTACCTTGCATACAAGTTCTGCAGCAAAAACCATTGACCGTATTATTGATGTGTTTCCTGCTGCAGAAAAAGACATGATTCGCGCCATGTTATCTGAGTCACTGCAAGCTGTCATATCACAAACCTTGTTAAAAAAAGTTGGCGGCGGTCGTATCGCAGCACACGAAATCATGGTTGGTACTGCGGCGATCAAAAATCTGATCCGTGAGGCCAAAGTCGCACAAATGTACTCGGCAATCCAGACCGGGCGTAGAGATGGAATGCAAACACTTGATCAATGCTTGAGTGATTTGGTTCAACAACACGCAATCACCAAGCAAACAGCTCGTCCGCGTGCGCTTGATAAGAACCTATTCTAGCATTTCATGCATACCATGGGATTTCAGTGAACAAGATAAAAAATTAGCAGGTAAAAACTGATGGATCTAAACGCATTGCTAGCATTAATGGCTGAAAAACAGGCATCTGATTTATTTATTACAGTTGGTAAGCAACCATCGATCAAGATTGATGGAACCATCTATCCTGTCGGGAAAAAAAAGTTACTTCCTGAGGATACGCGGGAAATCATCCTTGGCGGGATGAATCAAACTCAGCGAGCGGAGCTGGAAACCGTAAAAGAAGCCAACTTTGCTATCAGCACCCCTAAAATTGGACGGTTTAGAGCCAGCGCATTTATTCAACGCGACACCATCGGTATGGTTGTGCGCCGAATTGTTAGCGATATACCAACATCAGATGACTTGTTTTTACCTCCTGTTTTGAAAGATTTGGTCATGCAAAAACGCGGTCTTGTGTTGTTTGTTGGCGCAACCGGAACGGGTAAATCGACATCGCTCGCAGCGTTGATCAAGCATCGAAATATCAACAGTAGCGGGCACATTATTACCATCGAAGACCCGCTTGAGTATATTCACAATCACGAAGGGTGTATTGTGACTCAGCGAGAAGTTGGGCTGGACACAGAATCCTATGAAATCGCACTAAAAAATACATTACGTCAAGCACCGGATGTTATTCTGATTGGTGAAATACGTACCCGTGAAACCATGCAGCATGCCATCACCTTTGCTGAAACAGGCCATTTATGTTTGAGCACGTTGCATGCAAGTAATGCCAACCAGGCGCTCGACCGTATTTTGCACTTTTTCCCAGAAGAAATGCATCGCCAGGTTTTCATGGATTTATCACTCAATTTACGTGGTATTGTCGCACAACAACTGGTTAAACGTGCTGATGGTAAAGGTCGTTATGCAGCGGTCGAAGTATTACTCAATACACCACTGGCAAGTGATTTGATTCGCAAAGGCGAAGTTCATAAACTGAAAGAATTAATGAAACAGTCTCGTGAACAAGGCATGCAAACCTTTGACCAGCATTTATTTGATTTATTTAAAAGCGGTAAAATCAGTTACGAAGATGCGTTGCGTTCAGCTGATTCAATGAATGAAGTGCGCTTGATGATTAAACTTGATGCAAGCACAGGTGATGATCCAGCAAGTTGGGAAGACAAAAACAATGAGTTGTTGCTGGTTACTGATGAAGAACCAGGGATATAACCAAGCGATTACACCGGTTTTACAGTTCAATAACTCTTTCTGTTGATGCCATTGAGTGACTGTTTGCTTTCAATGCTATGGCGTACTCTTGCAAGCGACATCGTTATCAAGAAAGAAAAAGATTGTATGCCGTTTCTGAAATCTTTCCTCTCCTCAGTATTAGCTGACAGCTTCAAATATCAACATATCATCAACCAAGCAGATTATTTGCACGCGTAATGTCTGGTTTAGCAAGACGGTGTGATGGGTAAATGTATTATAATAGCTAGTATGCGATCTATACAGATCGCTTGAATAGCTGTATTTAGACTGATACATATTAGCGACCGTAGGGAACCACTGAATGAAAATAACCACCCGACTGGCTTTTTTACTGACTTTTCTGTTTTGTTTGGCAGCACTGTCGGTTGCAGCTTACTTTCAGTTTGTTGAGGAGCTTGAGCCTTGTCCGCTGTGTATTTCCCAGCGAATTTTTATTCTTGCAGTTGGACTAATCAGTCTTCTGGCAGCGATTCACCATCCAGCCAGAACTGGCGAGAAAATCTACGCAGGGCTGGCAGCGGCATTCGCTTTTGGTGGGATGATGATTTCAGGGCGACACGTCTGGATCCAGAACCTCCCGGCGGATCAAGTACCAAGTTGTGGGCCTGGTCTCTCATATATTTTCAAAAATTTTCCTCTCAGCAAGACCATTGAAGCCATGCTCAGTGGAACCGGAGAATGTGCGGATGTACTCTGGACTTTTCTGGGATTGAGTATTCCCGCTTGGACTTTTCTGGCTTTTGCTGCACTGACGATCTGGAATATATTAATCTTGTCGCGTCAATTTGTTGTGGCGGATGCAACTGTTTTACCTGATTCAGAAAAATATTATCAGTAAACAGTATTATGGAGTAGG
>DRLZ01000035.1 GCA_011322755.1 Crenotrichaceae bacterium | reverse complement strand
TTTTCTAGTAAACACACCAACGCCCAATAGAATAACTTTATCATTTGGCAAATCCAGCTCAGTGCGTAATATTCCTTTTTCTGGAAGTTGTTCTATCCTTTCACGCCAAGATGTTAGATCAATAGCTTGAAGTGACTTATTAACTGAAATATCAGGGCATAATGAGTACAAGTATTTAGATGTTAAATCTGAGGCAGCTATAAAGGAATCGGTATTTTTACAGATCAGTTTACGAATAAGTTTTCTTATCTTTGAAATGTTTTTCTCTGTTTCAATAATTGCATCTGTCGAAATAATAAATTTATAACCTAAAATAGATTTCATTAATGATGCATAAAGGCTAGGTATCCAAAATGCAACACTAATCACGATGTCTGGCTTATCGTGTAAAAGATGATAAAACAGCATTGGGTTCAATTGTGTTTTATAGTTTATTGCCCCTTTCCCAAAAACCTTGATAGTATAGCTTCTTTTTTTTCTTTGAAAGTCATGAATAGTCCAGTGTTGATGCAATCTTGGGTATTCACCATAATTATATACAATTAACTCAACCTTCTCACCTAATAAGTTATAAAATGCAAAATTAACAGGGTAAAGTGGAGGATGTAAGATTACAATTTTCATGTGATGCCTATTATCTGTGAGCTAAAAAGTGTACTAAAACAAGAGTATAATGATTCAATCTTTTCGTGTTGGATTATCAGAAAACGTTCCAGTAACAGCTTGAATCTGATAAACTTTCCTGTGTAATCAGAAACAAAGTATGAGAAAATTACACGGCTATACGTCATAAAACAACATATTTCTACTATAATTGACATCATGGTTGCTGGCTGGAGTTACAGTTGTTAGCCATCAAAACGAACCTACTTAAAGAATAGATGTTTGTTGTTGGTAAGATGTTTACAATTTTAACGTATCGATATGACAATGTTATTTGGATAGCAGAAAATATTGACATTATTTAGTCCGACAACACGCAACGAATGCAAGATTTCTTCAACAGACTGTTAAACCAACAGATTCCTATCAACACTATCAAGATAATTACACAATGAATATAGCAATGATTGGCTCAGGCTACGTTGGCCTGGTTTCTGGTTCCTGCTTTGCAGAATTTGGTGTCAATGTGACTTGCATTGATATCGACCAAACAAAAATCGATAGTCTAAATCGAGGTGAGATACCTATCTACGAACCTGGACTTTCTGATCTTGTCGCTAAAAATGTAAAAGAAGGACGGTTACATTTTTCAACTCAATTTCAAGAACCTGTCAGTAAGGCTGATCTGGTTTTTATCGGCGTTGGTACACCATCTCGTCGAGGTGATGGATTTGCTGACTTAAAATATGTCTACGCAGCAGCAAAAGAAATTGCTAAATACTTAAACGGCTATACAGTGATTGTTGACAAATCCACTGTACCTGTCGGTACAGCCAGAAATGTTGAACGGATTATCCAGGAAGAGAATCCAGAAGCAGATTTTGACATGGCATCAAATCCGGAATTTCTACGTGAAGGTGCGGCACTTTCAGACTTTATGCGGCCGGATCGCGTAGTACTTGGTGTGGAGAGTGATCGTGCTGAAGCGCTACTTCGTGAACTCTATCGACCGATTAATTTAATTGAAGCACCTATTTTGGTTACAGGACTAGAAAGCGCAGAATTAATCAAATATGCGTCGAACGCATTTCTTGCAACTAAAATCAGTTTTATTAATGAAATCTCTACACTTTGTGAAGCAGTTGGTGCTGATGTTCATGCTGTTGCAAAAGGAATGGGGCTGGATGGCCGCATTGGCAGAAAATTTCTACACGCAGGACCTGGTTACGGCGGCTCATGTTTTCCAAAAGACACCCAAGCTTTGGCTCGTATTGCCCAGGAAAATGGAGTTTCCTGCCGTATTGTAGAAGCCGTCATTGAAGTGAATGCTGCACAGAAAGCACGGATGATCAAAAAAATCCGCAGTGCTATTGGTGGTAGTGAAGCAGGAAAAACCATTGCTGTTCTTGGTTTAACTTTTAAACCAGAAACCGATGATATGCGTGACGCACCTTCACTCTCAATATTGCCCGCTCTGATAGAAAAAGGGGCGATCATTAAGGCTCATGACCCTGAAGGTATTGAGGAAGCTAGACGTCAATTACCTGATAATGTTCAGTATTTTGATGATGTAATGTCAACTGTTGATGGTGCTGATGCAATTGTTTTGATGACAGAATGGAACGCTTATAGAGCAATGAAGCTAACCGACATTAAACAAAAAATGTCAGGAAATGTATTTATTGATTTAAGAAATGTTTATGAAAAAGAGCAAATGCAAAAAGCAGGTTTTGAGTACTGTTGTGTTGGACGGGGCCAGGAACTGAAAATTAGTTGAGAGCGTAGTAGACCTGAGTGAAGGAATGATCAGGGATTTGACTTTGACAGTTTAAGACCGATCTGAATCTGGATGGTTCGAATCCCTGATATAATCTACTCAGCTACGATTTGTTACGCTCTAAAACTATTTTCATGCTCGAGAAACCATTGATAGGTTTTCGTAAGTCCAGCTTTCAAGTCGATTTCGTACTTCCAGCCTAGTTTTGCCAAGCGGTCAACATTCATTAATTTTCTTGGTGTACCATCTGGCTTGGTGGTGTCGAATACTATTTTGCCTTGAAAACCCACAACTGAAGCCATGGTTTCAGCCATTTCGCGAATTGTGCAATCAACCCCTGTACCTACATTGATATGTGACAACATCGGCTCGGTATATTCCCTGTATATTGAGTCATCAAGCCCCATTACGTAAACTGAAGCAGCTGCCATATCATCAACATAGAGAAACTCTCGCATCGGTTTTCCAGACCCCCACACTGTGACTTCAACTGCATTCGCTAGTTTTGCTTCGTGAAAGCGACGCATCAATGCGGGAATGACATGTGAATTCTCGGGATGAAAGTTGTCGTTTTCGCCATAAAGGTTGGTTGGCATGACACTGCGGTAGTCAACACCATATTGCCGATTGTAGGATTCACACATTTTGATACCGGCAATTTTTGCAATTGCATATGGCTCATTCGTCGATTCTAGTGTATCTGTAAGCAATGCACTTTCCTGCATCGGCTGCTCAGCCAATTTAGGATAGATACATGATGACCCTAAAAACAGTAGTTTTTTTACTCCGTTTGTATAGGCTGCATGAATCATGTTGTTTTGGATCATCAGGTTCTGATAGATAAATTCGGCAGGATAGTGGTTATTCGCCCAGATACCACCAACTTTAGCAGCTGCGAGATAAACCTGATCCAAGTGATTATTTTCGAAAAATGCCTGGGTAGATGCTTGATTGATTAGATCTAATTTGCTGTGATCTGCGGTAACAATCTCCACATCGCTTTGTTTTGACAATTGACGACATA
>DRLZ01000034.1 GCA_011322755.1 Crenotrichaceae bacterium | reverse complement strand
TGGGATAAGTCGTTGAGAAACAAATGCTTTAATATTGAGCGACATATCCTGTAACAGTTGCTTGTGGCGCTCTTCCGGAAAAAAATTGATCACACGATCAAGTGCCTGATTCGCATTGTTTGCATGTAAAGTTGACAGACATAAATGACCAGTTTCCGCAAATGCCAACGCATGCTCCATCGTTTCACGGGTACGAATCTCACCAATCAGAATCACATCAGGCGCTTGTCTTAAAGTATTCTCCAAAGCGTCCTGGTAACTGTCGGTATCAACACCGACTTCGCGCTGACTAATCAGTGATTTTTTATGCGGGTGGATATATTCAATTGGATCTTCTATGGTAATGATATGTCCAGCTGTTGTGCTGTTACGATGATCAATCAACGCAGCCAGAGAAGTTGATTTACCTGAACCAGTACCACCAACAAACAGGATTAATCCATGTTTTTCGAGAATGATATCTTTCAAAACACCTGGCAAACCCAATGCATCAGCATTCGGAATTTCGACTTTAATGTTTCGAATAACAATAGCAAGATAATCCCGTTGCTTAAAAATATTGACTCGAAAGCGCCCGATTCCCGGCTCGGAAATCGCCAGATTCATCTCCGGTTTTGTCTCAAAAGCTTTTTGTTGATCACTATCCATCAAACCATAAGCGACCGATTTAATTTGCTCATTGGTAAGAATCATTTTATCAATCGGTTTCAGCGTCCCGTGAAATTTGGCCGCAGGCGGTGCCCCAACTGTCAGATAGAGATCAGAGCCATCATGTTGCACAAGTATTTTTAGATAATTTTTAAATTGCATAAGATTCAGTTAAGCTTATCCCTTAAATAGTATTCTTTGGTATAAGCATAGACACAAAGTCACAGGTGAGAATGCGACTGAGTTCACATAAGTATCCTGCTGCATCAACAATACGCAAAAATCCTTACATTGCGAGTCATCAGGTTTCCATCTTGAAAAAAACACTCACATATTCAGCAACGCGTTGCGGCGATTCCATGTGCAAATGATGCCCTCCAGATAATTCAACGACTTTCAGCTGATTGACACTTGAGAATCGATGCCCCAACTGTGCCGATTGACTCAACAGTCCCTGTTTTGCTTTAACTAACAACACAGGCGCTTCAATACTGGACAAGAATGACAACACTTGTTGCTCAGATAAATACATTGGCGACACAATGTTTAAACGGCGATCAGCAATCCAAATGATTTCCCCATCGCACTCTCTGGCATTTCGCCTGACTAACAATTCTGCCGCTTGATGACTTATATTTCCCGCTTTTGCTCTTCGCTCGATCAGCGTATCCCAGTTGAGATAAGTCATTTTTCTCACTCTTGAAGCATATCCTTGATGCATGCGAATCGATTTTCTCAATTGTGAAACGCAATGATCTTTATGTGCTGACAAAGGACCGATGCCATCAAGCAAGACTAAACGATTCACCCGTTCAGGTATGATTGCAGCAACCAGACTTGCAATTCCTGCTCCCATCGAATGCCCGACCAACCGAAACTGTTTCCAGCCCAGCTTGTCAACCAGATCGATGACATCAAACACGTAGTCAAGAAAATAATAATGATTTCCAACTGCGCGGTGCTGTGAATAACCATGTCCTGCCAGATCAATCGCAATGATTTCAGAAGCAGTTTCAATCAAATGTGGTATTAATGGAACAAAGCTATTCGCATTATCCAGCCAGCCGTGCAACGCGAGAACTGGAAATTGTAGTTCTTGTGAATCCATCATCCAGCGAAGTCCTGCCATTGATCCATACGTTACTTCCCACTTAGACTCAATTGATTCTACTGTCAGCATAATTCTCTTTGTGTTGTATTCAATGTAAATAAGCCTACTAAGGTTTCACTCAGCATATGACAAAAAATAAAGCAAAGAGATGTAGCCCATTGAACGATGGAAAAATACTGTATTTTGTTTTCGCGAACACAATACTAGACGATTACAAATCAACAAGATGACACAATAGACTTAATCCACATAACCGACATGCGACCTTGCGTGGTAGATGAAAGAAGATGCGTAGATCGAGGTAATTAGGGGACATTACCTGCTTTTACAGAATTAAGCACAACATAGGCAACAGCTTTTAACAAGAGCCTGTAAATAATTTTGTGTAACTACCCATTTAATTTACAGGCTCCACCCCGCACCACCGGAAATGCGGTTTTCTGCATCCGGCGGTTGAAAGCACGGTAGATGCTATTTACCAGCCATTCCGATTGGACAATTCCAAAGGCTTGATTTGATGTGATTCGCGTCTCACCAGCATCCGATGATGATTACACGTTACCTCATTCAGTAGGCTATCTTCCATGTAATATGCTTGGTTTGTATCAATGATACTACTGTAGACAACATCAAGATGCAAAATAATAGCCCCGGGCTTGGTATGTAGCTAGAGTGTAATTCGATTGATTAACTTTGGTGGTAAATGTAACAAAATCCACACACAAGCGCTATGCCAACCAAATACATTCTGATTGATCAAGTGCCGTTTCATATTCACAAGTCTATGATGGTATTTTAAACTGTTAGAAATTTCACCAACTTTGATCTTGTTGATCATTCTATAATTTCTAGAATAAATGAACTACATCCCCTGATCATGTTCAAATTCAATTCATAAATTTAGTTTATTGAGGAGTGGTTATGAAAAAAAGGATGATTAAACTCTTGTGTGCAGGTTTTTTGTCAATCGGGTTTATATCAGCTGTCAATGCGGCTTTACTGCCGCGTCTTGGCGGCCTAGCTGTATATGATACAGATACCGATGTTACCTGGCTGGCAAATGCGAATGCTGGCGCGGGGTCATCATTTGATGATACTGGAACTGGAGGGATGACTTGGGCGCATGCAACTGCCTGGGCTGCCAGTTTGACTGTCGGGGGATTTAATGACTGGCGTTTGCCGTCTGTCCCGTTCAAGAGTAACGGTGGTTTTTGTATCGGAGCACTTTGTACAGATAGTGAGATGGGACATCTGTATTTCGGTGAACTGGGCGGCGCAGTGAATGTTCCTGCCTTGACCAGTGGTGATCCGGATCTGGCATTGTTTACCAATATTCAATCCGCTGATTACTGGACCAGTACCAGTGGAGCAAGTCCGTTTGCTTTACAATTCAGTATGCGCACTGGTGCCCAGTTGCAGACGTATCGTTTATCACGTAAAAAACATGCGTGGGCTGTGCGCTCAGGCGATGTTGGTGCCCCTCCACAGTCTTCATGCTGGATTGATAAAATGGATCATGCCGCAGTTGGTGGTTTGTCCGGTTATGTCTGGGTTGTCGATGGTGATGGCAGCCGTCTTCGTTCCGGTAATGTCCATGCTCGCTGGACATATCCTAATGGAACCACAGCAGATCAGGTCAGACGTATTGCCGGTACAAGAGCCCGCGCGCAATTTGGTGTTGGCTTGCCGCAGCCGCTGCCCGGAGGAACGTATACATTAACCGTTACGGATGTCATTAGCGACAGCTGTGTATTTGACCCAGCAATGAGCACGGTGCTGGAACACAGTGTAACCCTTCCAGGGGCGCCTAATCCGAATCAAAGCCCGGTTGCAGCTACCAGTGCAGATATCAGCTCTGGAGAAGCGCCGCTCGTGGTTAATTTTGACTCGACAGCATCCAGCGATCCGGATGGAAGCATTGTTGCCTATGAGTGGAATTTTAAAGATGGATCAGCGATTTCTACCGAGCCGAATCCGGTTCACACATTTAATACGCCAGGATTGTATGATGTTGCCCTCACGGTTGCTGATGATGAAGGTTCCCAAAACACTGCAACCTTGCAGATAATGGTTACAAAAGCAACAACAGGGTGTGATACGAATTGTCTGCAAATCAGCAGTATCAAAATGTCGAATCGCCGTTCGTCAGTGCGCGCCAAAGTCAAGGTTGTTGATGAAGCTGGTGAGACTGTTTCAGGTGCTGTGGTCTCAGCTACCTGGACTTTTCCTGACGGACACAGTATTACCCAAAGCAGGCGAAGCAACCGTAAAGGTAAGGTGAAATTTACCGCACGCAAAAGTGGTGTAGGTACTTATGTGTTTGATATCACTGATGTCACTGTTGGAGGTTTTACGTTTGATCCTGATAACAGCGTCATGAGCGATATGATTACAATACACTAAGCTGATAGGATTGTGTGTTTGAAAAAAGCAGGCGCGTGATAGTGTGCCTGCTTTTTTGTTTCTGCAGGAATATCCGGACAGCCTCCTAGGTCAAGAAAATTGGCACTCATGTTATGGAAAACAACGCACAGGTAGCAAATGTCGCAACGTGCCTTGATTGTGTATGGTTGAGTGAATCGAGCGAATTGTAGTATGACAAACAAGAATGTTGTTCAGCTTATAGATTGGTGGTGGCTGAATTACCTGTTTTCCCTGTTGTTGTGTTCTTCATTTTTGCAGTACGGCGAACCAGCTGGAACACTGGCGTGGGGGTATGCTGTTACTGTATGGTTTACCTACGCGTTGGTGTATCTGCTACCCGCCATCGTGTTAAGCGATTTGTTGTACCGTTTGCTTTATCATCGTCAACCAGTTGTGTACTGGTTGATCGTGGTGATTCTTTTTGGCGTTAGTTATATCGTTCTTTTTGCAGACAGTCGCTTGTATGAGCTGTTTGGTTTTCATATCAACAGTTTTGTTATCAATCTAATTACCACACCCGGCGGTATTGAATCACTGGGAAGCAGCTACGAAGCAGAACAAGTCTTTATTCTGATCGGAGCAGGACTGTTGTTGATTCCTGCATTATTGCTGTTTTTCGCCAAGATGCTTGGCAATCGTCGGCTGTTTCGATCCGGTTCCGGATTACGCTGGTTCATTCCGTTGTTTGTGCTGTTGACTGTTGGCGAACGTTTTGCCTACGGATTCAGTGAATTTTTGCACTACAATCCGGTAATGAAGGTAGCAAATGCTTTTCCTCTGTATCACCGGGTCAGAATGAGAAGCCTGTCGCGCTGGATTGGGCTTGAAAACAAGCGTCCTGAAATCATCCGTACGGATTTGGCGAAAGGCAATCTCAACTATCCACAACATCAATTGCAACTCAAGAAGATAGAAAAACCATTGAATCTGGTGTGGTTGGTCGCCGAATCTCTGCGCTGGGATATGTTGACGCCGGAAATTATGCCCAACACCTGGCAGTTTGCAGCCCAATCACTACGCCTGGATCAAAATATGAGCGGAGGTAATGGTACCCGCCAGGGCTTGTTTGCCCTGATGTATGGTTTGTATGGATATTACTGGGACACTTTTCTGCGCGAGAACCAGGGGCCAGTCTTACTGAATCTGTTAAAACAGCGAAATTACCAGTTTTATATGACCACCAGCGCATCTTTTACCTATCCTGAGTTTGACCGCACCCTGTTTGCTGCCATTGATGCATCCAATCTGCATCACGCAAATAATCATCATTCTCCCTGGAAACGGGATGAAGAAAATGCACAGGCAGTGAGGCAGTTTATTCGCGAGCGGGATCCATCCCGACCGTTTATGAGCTTTTTTTTCCTTGAGTCAACGCATGCACGTTATGATTTTCCACAATCAGCGATTATTCGTTCGCCTTATTTAGGCGATGTCAATTATGCGCTCATGTCGAAACATCGCTTGCAAAACAAAATTGCTCAACTCAAAAACCGTTATATCAACGCCTCTCATCACGTTGATGTGCAGATTGGCAAGATATTAAAAACCTTGAGGCAGCAGGATTTGCTGAAAAATACGATTGTGGTGATTACGGGCGATCATGGTGAAGAATTTATGGAAAAAGGGCACTGGGGACACAATGCCGGTTTTCATGATGAACAAATTCATACGCCAATGGTATTGTATATTCCTGAGCAATTACCAGGAATCGTCAAGCATTTGACCAGTCATCTGGATATCGTGCCAACAATTCTGCCGCTGCTTGGAGTAACCAATCCTGTCGATGATTATGCTCAGGGATATAGTATTTTTGATACTCAGAGACCAAATTATCTGGTAGCAAGTGATTGGAGCGGCATTGCCTATATCAATGACAGCTATAAATTTTATGTGCCCTATCGGGGCTTAGCTGGGAGGCAGAATGCATTAACGACACGTAATGATCAGCTAGTGGATGATTCATCAGCATTTTATAAAAACCATATGCCAATCATCGGCAAAATTCTTAAAGGTGCTAGAAGTTTTATTAGCAATAAGTAGTTCTGAAACCCCTGATAATACTCAGTTTCATTAATGATGTGGTTAATAGGTTTAGTAAAATATCGAGACTTTTTGATTTCTCTAAGGTATTGATCCAATCGCTTGCATCATCATTTTCGAAGTTATTAATACTCCATGTTCCCATATAGAAGTGGCCCTCAAAATTAGGACAGTCTTCTAAGTGTATTTTCTGTTAAATTTTCATTGATAAATGGAGATCCAGACGATGCGCTGAAAACGAAGAAACCACTCAGCCAGTTTTAAATCGAAGCTTGCTTTGGCAGCTTTAAAAGGCGACAAGACATTGGCGCAATTAGCCAGTGACTACGATGTTCACGTCAATCAGATTCAAACCTGGCGTAATCAGCTTAAGGACAACATGGTCAGTCTGTTTGAT
>DRLZ01000033.1 GCA_011322755.1 Crenotrichaceae bacterium | reverse complement strand
ATCGTCAGCTGAAATATCAGCATCGACAGGAGCAACCCAGAGCCTGCGACCAAAACGCATCGGTTGAAAATGATCTTTCCAGGCAACTTCCCAGACTTGATCATCCAACTGTTCACGCTGCCAATTGAACACATCAATCCCTTCAAGCTGCGAGGATAATGTGATTTCGACATCTTCTGTATTGATGCCGGATTCAAACAATCCAATCACTTTAACCGAATGCCACAAACCCACATCATCCATACCCATTTGCAGGATTGGCTGGTTTCCGGCATTCTCTAAACTGACTGAAACAGCCCCCGCTTCAGAAAACAGGTCACTGGCAAACTCTGCCTGATCATTTGCGATCTCGAGTGACAACTGAATCCAGCTCATGTCGCGTGAATCCTGCCTGAGATTTTGAACACAATAAAAGCTACAATGGGGTCAGTACCAACCATCTTACTTTGTTGTTAAATCAAGTTTTTTCTCAAGAAAATGAATACTTTGCGAACCTTCTTTAAAACCCTCATCGGTAAGAATGTCCTGATGCAGCGATAAATTAGTCTTGATTCCATCAATAACCATCTCTCTCAGTGCAGTTTGCATTCTTGCAATCGCACTGTTGCGGTCATCACCATGCGCGATGACTTTTCCGATCATAGAATCATAATAAGGGGGGACACGGTAGCCACGATAGATATGGGTGTCCAGACGAATCCCGGGACCACCTGGCGGATGAAACTGCTCGATCACTCCGGGCTGTGGGAGGAATGTTTCTGGATCTTCGGCGTTGATGCGACATTCAATCGCATGACCAGTCAAACTCACATCATCCTGTGTAAACGATAATGGCTCTCCTGCTGCCACCCGGATTTGCTCTTTAACCAGATCAATACCGGTAATCATCTCTGTGACAGGATGTTCAACCTGTAAGCGCGTATTCATTTCGATAAAATAAAACTCGCCTTCCTCAAAAAGAAATTCAAAAGTTCCAGCACCAATATAGCCAATATCAACACAGGCTTTCGCACAACGCTCACCCATTTCTTTTCGTTGTTGAGGAGTAATACCAGGTGCAGGTGCTTCCTCAATCACTTTTTGGTGACGACGCTGTGTTGAACAATCCCGCTCACCGAGATGAACCGCGTTACCCAGGCTATCAGCTAGGATCTGAAATTCAATATGGCGCGGTCTTTCAAGAAACTTCTCAATATACAGAGTGCCATTATTAAATGCAGCTTTGGCTTCATTTCGAGTCAGGTTAATCGCGTTCAAGAGTGCAGCTTCAGTATGAATCGTTCGCATACCCCGACCACCGCCGCCTCCAGATGCCTTAACGATGATTGGGTAACCAACTTCTCTGGCGATGCGTAAATTGTCATTGGCATTATCTGTAATCGGACCATCCGTACCTGGCACACACGGAATACCTGATTGCTTCATTGCCTCTTTGGCTGCAATTTTATCGCCCATAATGCGTATTGTTTCCGCTTTCGGCCCGATAAAAATAAATCCGCTCTCAACAACGGTCTCAGCAAAATCAGCATTTTCTGACAAAAATCCATAACCGGGATGAATCGCTTCTGCATCAGTCACCTCCGCGGCGCTAATAATCGCAGGGATATTCAGGTAACTATCCTGAGATTGTGCTGGACCGATACAGACTGTTTCATCTGCAAGCAACACATGCTTGAGTTCACTATCTGCCTCTGAGTGCACAGCAACTGTGCGAATTCCCATTTCACGACACGCACGCAATATTCGCAGTGCGATCTCGCCCCGATTTGCTATCACGATTTTATCGAGCATCTTCCTTAACCTGTTATTGTCTGATTTCTTTGTGAATACGATAAAGCGGATCTTTAACCCTACTCGATCACGAAGATAGGCTGGTTATACTCGACTGGCTGACCATTCTCCACTAATACGCGGCTCACAACCCCGGAATGTTCAGCATCAATCTGGTTAAGAATTTTCATTGCTTCAATAATACACAAGGTATCCCCAACATCCACAGTTTGTCCTACCTGTACAAAAGTGGGCGCGCCTGGTGATGGTGAAAGATACAAAGTGCCAACCATGGGAGAATGCACTACATGACCAGTAATCTCTTCTTCCTTGTGTTCCTGTGCAGATGACAACGACTGATCTGGTGCTACCTGAGAGATCGGCACTTGCTGCTGATTTTGTATTGGCTGGACTGCAACTGGTGCGCCAACAACACTGCCATGCCGACTGATTCTGACTGAGTCATCACCTTCGACGATTTCAATTTCTGCAATTCCAGACTCATCAAGTAATTCAATCAGTTTTTTTATCTTTCTTATATCCATCATAATTTTTTCCCGCATTGTTGCAGAGCAGCTTGAAAAGCCAATTCATAACCTAATGAACCTAAACCACAAATTAAACCTGTGGCAATATCAGAAAGGTAGGAATGTTTTCTGAATGTCTCTCTCGCATGGATATTGGAGAGATGTACCTCTATAAAAGGTAATCTGGTCGCCAGAAAAGCGTCCCGGATAGCAATACTGGTATGTGTGTATGCACCTGGGTTAATAATGATAAAATCAACAGACTCAGAAAAAGCCTGATGAATTGCATCAATGATTTCGTGCTCTGCATTCGACTGCTTAAAACAGAGCATATGCCCACCCTCATCTGCAAGACTGGAAAGCCTCGCCTGGATATCATCAAGCGTCTCGGTACCATAGACTTCTGGTTCACGAACACCAAGCAAGTTAAGGTTTGGACCATTCAGGACTGAAATTACTGCCATTACAATCCAGCGGATAGCGCGCTGGTACTCCACCTGTCTCTATTTATTATCGGAGTATTGTCTACAATATTTCAGGTTTTGTCCAGAACTCCACAATTT
>DRLZ01000032.1 GCA_011322755.1 Crenotrichaceae bacterium | reverse complement strand
CAGATGAATGAAAACAGGCAGTAAGTTGGCTTTTATCGCTTGTTGTTGCTCAGGACGTTCGCCATAAACCATGGGCTGTATATTTCTGAACAGCCCGGCAAAGGCGATACCAATCCCTAATAACAGAAACGGTGTCAACCACGGATAGCTTTGCATGGTTGCAAGCAATACCAGAAACTCGCTGGTGAACACGCCAAACGGTGGAAAACCGGCAATTGCCAAGGTCCCGATTAACAATCCCCAGCCAACCGTTGGCTGGGTTTTAATCAAGCCTCGTATTTTATCGATATTCTGGGTGCCAGCGATTTGAGTGGCATGACCGACAGTAACAAAAATAGCGGACTTGGTCAGTGAATGTACCGTCATATGCAGCAAGGCGGCAAATGTGGAAAACGGTGTGCCGATACCAAACGCAAACGTCATCATTCCCATGTGTTCAATTGATGAGTAGCTGAACAAGCGTTTGATATCTTTCTGACGATGCAGAAAAAATGCCGCGACCAGAAATGACAATAGTCCAAAACCCATCATTAAATAACCGGCAATATGAGTTTGGGTTGCGCCATCGACCAGCATCTTGTTACGCACCACCGCATACAGCGCATCATTCAGTAACAAGCCGGACAACACGGCTGACATCGGTGTCGGGCCTTCTGAGTGAGCATCAGGCAGCCAGTTGTGCAGTGGCACAAGACCAATCTTGGTGCCGTAGCCCACCAACATGAATACAAAAGCGATTTCAAGTATGTCAGGTTTTAACTGGTCTGCGTTTTCATATAACACCGACCATAACAAGGCATTTTCGGCATCGCTGATCTGGATAGCCGCATAATACAACAAGATTGTTCCAAATAATGCCTGGGCGATACCTACACCACAGAGGATAAAATATTTCCACGCAGCTTCAATAGATTCCGGAGTCCGGTACAAACTCACCAGCATCACAGTTGCCAGTGTAGCCGCTTCCATTGCCACCCACATAATGCCCATATTATTGGTAGTGAGCACCAGAAACATGGCAAACATAAAGCCTTGGTACATTGAGTAATACAGCCTCAGACGCTTGTCATTGAGTTTACGAACTTCTTTTTCATGCTCCATATACGGCGATGAAAAAATTGAAGTTGTTAAGCCCACAAAAGCGGTCAATACAACCAGGTAAACATTGAATGAGTCAACAATAAAGTAATGGCTTGAGGACAAAATAGTGCCTGACACCAGAACATCAATGGCAAGCCAGATAGATAATGCGAATGCAATCGCATTAAACCAGACGTTATGTTTGCCGATATCTTCACGATGGCCATGCATGGCAAAATAGACAACACCTGCCAGTGGCAATAATAATAGTAGATAGGCTGGAAACATCATTCGACCTCGCTCAAACGATTCATCTGGTCTACATCCAGTGAATCAATACTGTCGCTGATATGCAGAAAAAAGATACCGAACAGTACCGCAGCAACCAGTACATCAAAAGCAACACCGAGTTCAACAACCAGCGGCATCCCGCTGGTTGAAACAATGGCCGCGAAAAACAGACCATTCTCAATTGACATAAACCCCACCACATGTGCTATCGCCTGACGATGTGAAATCATCAACAACATCCCCAGTAACACGACAGCAAGACTCAAGGCCAACGCGTTGAGCAAGATGATGGTTGAGCTCTGCATGATCGGATGCAAAACATAGTAACTAAACACCACCAGACTGGCGCCACCCAGCATAATTGCGGTTTTGTTGTTAAGCGCCTCGACATCACGATGCATCTCCAGCTTGAGAATATGACGCCTGAGCATCCAGGGAATAAACACTACCTTCAATACCAGAGTAATCACAGCTGAAATATACAGGTGATGATTGCTGGTGCTGTATGCGGCAATTGCTGTCGCCAGCACCAGTAACAAGCCTTGCAAGGCAAAGACAAACACCAGTCGCAGCAAACGTCCCTGCCCGAGCATCACAAATGAAGTCAGCATCACCAGTGCTGCGATTGACAGGATGATCTGGGTATAGTGATCGAGATTGCTGATATCCATTAACGGGTTCCCTCCAGAATAATGTGGCTTAACATGCCGAGTAATCCCAGCAAATAGGCAAAACTGAGATATTCTTGCACTCTGAACAATCGCATTTTGGCAAATAATGTTTCAGACAAGGCCAGCAATACGGCAAGCAATGCCAGCTTGCCAACGATTGCAAGCAACCCGTAGCCAAGTGCTGTCAGTGAAAATGATTCAGCGATACCCCAGGGAAAGAAAATATTGGCAATCAATACGCCATAGAGCATTAGCTTCAACATGCTGGCCCATTCAATCAACGCTAAATGACGACCGCTGTATTCCAGTATCATGGCTTCATGAATCATCGTCAGTTCAAGATGTGTTGCTGGATTATCAACTGGAATGCGACCTGTTTCGGCAATAGCAACCAGCGCCAGTGCGGCTAAGGCAAAGATAAAAGACGGTCGCAACACCAAACCTTGTTCAAGAACATGTTCAATTGCAAAAGACAGATTGGTGGTTGATGCCGTCATGGTCAGGGTGAAGACTGCCATGAGCATGGCTGGTTCGGCGAGTGAGGAAATGGTCATTTCGCGTGAAGACCCCATACCGCCAAACGCTGTACCAATATCCATTCCGGCCAGTGCCTGAAAAAACCGTCCCAGTGCAAAAAAACCCACCAGAACGATCACATCAGCGCTGGCTGCTGTTGGTAAATTGACCGCAATCAGTGGAATCACGGAAGCGGCAAGTGCGGTCGCTGAAAACACAATGTAAGGCGTCACAATAAACAGCCAGGAAGCAGGCTTGGCGACAATCGGTTGTTTACGGATGAGTTTCAGCAAGTCACGATACGGTTGCAACAGTGATGGCGCCTTACGGTTTTGCAAATAACACTTGCAGTATTTAACCCAGCCCGCCAGTAAAGGCGCAAGTATGATAAATAGCGCAGTTTGTAGAAAAGCGATTAACCAGTTCATTAGCTGATCACCCACAATAAGAGAATTAAGGTAACGAAGGAATAGCCCAGGTAGACGCGAATATTTCCAGTCTGGATACGCCCGATCAAACGCGCCATTTGATTCACACCACGCTCGATTGGCAAGTAAATTCTGACCCAGAAGTGATCCTGAACGTGTAATTTGTAATTGATGTCAGTGACTTGCTGTTTGCTGGTCTCATGTTGTTGAATATTTATCTGTTCCTCAATTTGCCAGGCACTGGAAAAT
>DRLZ01000031.1 GCA_011322755.1 Crenotrichaceae bacterium | reverse complement strand
TTTATTGCTTTTTAAAGGGTGTACGCCGAGTGCCATAATGCCGATTGGTATTTTGACGAGTTGCTCGCTGTCTCTAACACATCCATTGACGATGATGCCTTGCCATTGATTTGCACTTGCTATTGAGGCAATATTATCTCCTAAAAGTGCGCAGCGTTTCGAGCCGCCACCATCAATAACAAGTATGCGATTGTTGCCCTTCTCTCTCAATATTTGACGAACAATGACATTATCCTCAAATACTTTTACAGTTGTAATCTGACCATAGAAGCTTGATTTTTTGCCATATGACTTGAAATCTGGAGATGCAATTTGTAAACGATTATTTTCTGAGTATCGGTCACAGAGATCGGTTGTTGTCCACATAGTAATAATATTGTTTCAATGTTTATACTTTAAGTATGTCTCAAAGGGAGCTCCATCATAGTCTTTTCTTTGAGTTTTTATAGATAATATGTTTATTTGCCACTTTTTTTACTAAGAACATAATAAATACTTGAGATACAGTGTTAGACTGTTTATTATTACAGGCGTGGTAGAGTTATATTCAACGCAAGGTGTGTTTAGCGTTGGCGTCCTTTCGCCTAAACCAGGTTCGGGGTGAGTTTATAATTTTATCATGCCAAAAAATAATTATTAAGAGGTGTCATATGACAGATTTAGCTCAAATGTCAGAGCAAGAATTGAAAGACTATATTTTAACTGCTGAAAAAGTATTGGAAGACAGACAAAGCGAAAAACGCAAAGAGGTTTTATCGGAAATTCATCGTTTGGCTCAATCGATTGGTGTTACCGCTGAGATTATTGATAAAAAATCACATACACGTCGCGGTGGAAAGGTTGCTGCGAAGTTTCAGAGTCCGGTCAATCCATCTGATAAGTGGTCTGGTCGTGGTATGAAACCAAACTGGATGAAAGCCTTATTAGAACAAGGTTATAAAGAAGAAGATATGCGTATCTGATTTGATCACAATCTGTCTGGCAGAAGAATATTTTATCAACCAGTTAAACTTTACTCATTACTATCTTATTGTAACTACTATAAAAAAATCATTCCGAGAAATGATGAATTATTTGGTGTTACAAGAGGGGAGGTTTAATTGAATATTCTGAAGATCAGCGATTGCTAGTCAGATTACCTCTAGAGAATTCATATGGGTGGTAGTAAAATGGTCAATTGTATGTGTGTTTTTTTGCAGTAGCCTTTTGTGAAGTATCCTGGATAGCGTATAGAGCAATCTTCTAGCAAGTTAGTGTCAAAACGATATATGAATTCTAATACATCATCCTATGGGAGGTTGGTGTATTAGGTTTACTCTTGTTAGTCTAGATATCTCTTCGTCACATCGTGGTATGCATCAGTGCGTCGATCACGCAGAAATGGCCATGATTTGCGTAGTTCTTCCGTGAATTCAAGTTCGATCTTGCTCAGTATTACAGAACGGGTAGTCGCGTCTGCATGTGCTAGCATTTCGCCTTGAGGCCCGGCAATAAAACTATTCCCCCAGAAATCAATGGTTACATTCCCGTTGGTTTCCGTTCCGATTCGATTGCAACAGACTACGTGTAATCCATTTGCGATTGCATGACTGCATTGAATGGTTAACCAACTTTGGAGTTGTCTTTGTTTTTCGTCATTGCTGTCAGTTGGTTCCCAACCAATTGCACTCGGGTAGATCAGTAACTGGGCGCCTGCCAGTGTCATGAGTCTGGCTGCTTCTGGAAACCATTGATCCCAGCAAACCATAACGCCAAGTTTTCCTATTGATGTGGTGATTGGTTTGAAACCAAGATCTCCCATCGTAAAATAATATTTCTCGTAATAACCTGGGTCGTCAGGTATGTGCATTTTTCTGTAGATACCTGCGTGAGAACCGTCAGAATCAAGGACAACTGCAGTATTGTGATAAATTCCTGCGGTCCGTCTTTCAAAGATTGACGCTACAATGACAATGTTATAACGTCTGGCAGCTTGCGCCAGAAGTGTACTGGTAGGGCCTGGGATGGGTTCGGCAAGATTAAAATTTTCCGGATCTACTGATTTACAGAAATAGGAATGCGTATGCAGTTCGGGAAGAATCACCAGATCTGCATTTCTGGATGCAGCAAGCTTTATTCCAGTGATTGATTTTGCTAGATTTTTAGATGGTTTTCGGCTGCAAACCTGTTGAACCAATGCAATTTTCAGTTGAGTTGTTTTCTTATTCATTATGGATGCGAGCTGGTTTTAATGTGTTTGGATAGTTCATCGTCATGCAATGTAAACTGCCGTATTGTTGAATTAATCCCCGGCAGTCAATTGGGATGATGTTTCTGTCAGGGAAGCATTTGCCAAGTGTTAATTGTGCTGTTTTATCTTGTTTATCATTATATTGTGGAACCAGTACAGCATGATTGATCACTAGAAAATTGGTGTAATTGGCTGGTAGTGGCTGGTTATGGTCATTTAAGATGGTCTCAGGTAACGGTAATGGTAGCAATTTATATCGCGCTTTTTTAACTGTTTCTAGCAGTTTTAGCTCATTGTACATTTTCAGCAGCGTATCATAATGTGATTCATCCGGGTTGTTACATGAAGTGTAGACGATGGTATCTTCAGAGCAAAAACGAGCAAGTGTGTCTATATGCCCGCCGGTATCGTCGCCAACTAAATGTCCATTGTTCAGTACTATGAGCTGTTTGGTTTTGAGATTGTCGAGTACGCGCTTGTGGATGACATGTTTGCTGTTATGGTTACGTTTTTGATCATAAAGGCAGGAAGCTGTTGTTAACACAGACCCGCAACCATTACTGTCAAACGCACCACCTTCCAAAATGAGTTTACTGGATTCTACGCGAGATGGAAGAACGTGCGTTGCGACTAATCGTTGTGCAAACTTTGAATCATTATGATGAGGGTACTGGTTGCCCCAGGCATTAAATTTCAGGATTAACAGGTGAGTCTGCTGGTTGTGTTGTATCGCAACTGGTGCCATGTCACGCACCCAGATATCGTCATAAGGAATTTCTACAAAGATGATCTGTTGTTGATCGATATCCGAAGAGACGAATAGTCTTTTGATATGGATTTTTAGTTGTTGATTACGAACAGCGATAATCACTGTTTGATACAAGCTGATTGCACGCACAATTTCCAGATAGGTTTTTTCAATCGTGCCGAGTATTGAAGAAAAAGCGGTGGATTTGTCTGGCCAGGCAATCAGTACTGCTGACTGTGGATACCATTCGGGGAATAATCCAATGACTGGTTTGCCGTTATTGATCAAAACGCTTGCCTGTACTGAGCCAATATTGCTCGGGCTAACGCAACTAGAACAAGACATGTTGGCATGTATGGGTTGTCCAGAAAGTGGTGGTGTGGTTTAGGAGGCTGGCGGAGTGTTTTCCCAATTCAGCATTTCCTCGGCGTGAGCCAGGGTTTGCTCGGTGATTTCTATGCCACCAAGCATTCGCGCAATTTCATTAGCACGTTGAGCATCTGAAATCTTGATTACTGTTGATTGTGTACTATCACCATCTGACGCTTTATGAACAAGCAAATGCTGATGTGATTGTGCTGCAACTTGCGGTAAATGTGTAACGCAAAGTACTTGTTGTTTATCAGCAAGCTGGCGTAATAAGTTGCCAACGATTTGGGCGGTAGCGCCACCGATGCCACTGTCGACTTCATCAAAAATCATGGTGGCAACCGACCGGGTTTGGCTAATCGCGACCTGAATTGCAAGACTGATTCTAGATAGCTCACCACCAGAGGCAATTTTGGAAATTGGTCTGGGTGGTAATCCAGGGTTGGCGCTGATCAGAAACTGGATCTGGTCGATTCCGTCGATTTTCGGGGTGGCGCTATCAGTTGACTGTATGTCAATGACAAAGCGTCCCTGGGGCATTCCCAGCTGACAAATTGACTCAGAAATAATTGATGCTAGTTTATTGGCATGTTTACTGCGTTTTTCTGAAAGCTTTTTGGCAAGTTGTGTGTAGCGCATTTCAAGTTTGCTTTTTTTCTGACGCAAGTCTTCCAGTGTTTGTTCGCTGCTATCCAATGCCTCTAGCTGTTGTTGGAGCGTTAATAAGTGGGCGCCAAGTTGTTCAGGTTTTATCTGGTGTTTTCTTGCCAGGTCGTGAAAAACACTGAGTTTATCATCCAGCCAGAGCAGTTGTTCAGGATCAGGTTCTTGTGAATCGAAAATATGGCGTAATGTTCGTGTTGCTTCTTCTATCTGAATCTGTGATTCAATGAGCATGGTTGTGACTTCTTGCAGTTCAGGAACAAAATCAATCATTGGTGTGAGTGCCTGAACACTGCTCTCAAGCATTTCAGCTACTGAAGCCTGCTCATTGTCGCGTAACCGAGTCAGCTCGGTTTGTACAGTTGTGAGCAGACTGTCCTGATGAGTAAGGCGACGTTGTTGCTCAGAAATCGTCTCATAGTCCAGAGTTTCAATTTCATTCTGTACCAGTTCTTCAATCTGGTAGCGTAATAATTCAATTCGCGCATCAGCGTCCTGCATGGCTTGCTGGCGTTGCACAAGCTCGTTATCAATGTGTTGCCATTGTTTGACTTGTTGATTTAGATCAGTGACCAGCGTGTTTATTCCACCATATTGGTCAAGTAGTTTTCGTTGTTCTGTACTGGAAAGCAGCGTCAGGTGTGCATGTTGACCATGGATTTCAATTAAATGGCTGGTCAGATTTTGTAAAGACTGCAGTGTTGATTGCTGGTTGTTGATGTAAGCCCGGGAGCGTCCATCCTCATTTATGACGCGTCGAATCAAACATTGATTATTATCATCGAGGTCTTGTTCCTTCAGCCATTCAAGTGCATCAGGAGAGTCTTGTAAATCAAACTCTAGCGTGATCTCGGCGCGCTTGCAGTTTGGCCGGATAAAGCCAGAATCTGCACGCGTACCAAGCGCCAACCCTAACGCAGTGAGTAAAATGGATTTGCCTGCGCCTGTTTCCCCGGTAAGAACAGTTAATCCAGGGTCAAGCTCCAGATCAAGTGACTGGACAACAGCCAGGTTGCGAATGGTTATTGATGAGAGCACTGATTAACTGCTCCAGTGTAATTTGGCTCGCAAGGTATTGTAGAAATCATAATCGGCAGGGTGAAGAATACGCACTTTATCTGGCGCCTTGTTGACCAGTATCCGGTCATGAATGGTGACATCAGGAATTGCAATTTCATCACAGCTGAGCTGTGCGTTAATATGCGTATTCTGGGTAAATGTGATTTCAATTTCACTATCCGCATCAATAATAATAGGGCGATGACTTAATGTATGTGGATTTATTGGTACCAGCAGCGATACATTCTGGGTTGGAGTAATAATCGGGCCGCCGCCAGATAACGCATACGCTGTCGACCCTGTTGGTGTTGAGATAATCAGACCGTCAGAGCGTGTTTCGTTGAGAAACACATTGTTGATTCTGGTATTGATGTGAATCATTTCAGGTGTTACCCAACGGTGAATAACAACTTCATTCATTGCTCTTTGCTCGTGTATAACCAGTCGATCACGGATAATGCGAACATTCAGAAGATTTCTTTCTTCAGCAATATAATCACCTTGTAAAACAGCTTCAAGTTTCTCTGGAAGATCTGTTGGAGAAATATCAACCAGAAAACCCAGACGACCCATATTGATTCCGATTAAAGGTATCTGATGTTTGGAAAAAGTACGTGCAGCAGATAAGAATGTTCCGTCTCCACCAATCGCGATCGCAAGTTCAGAGTGAAGAGGCAACTCCTCTAACGGCATTGATTGCGCATGATGATCGGATAACAAAGGTGCAATCTCATTTTCAATAAGCACCTGATAGCCGTTGTTGACTAGATAGCGATAGAGAACTGCAAGCGTGACACTGATGAGTGGGTTTGGTTTTCCAAACAATGCGATTTGTTTAAATGGTGTATCCATGGCGGATAACGGTAGCATGTGACAGGTTTTGCGACAACTGTCAGCTTGGAAATATTAGCGAATAACAAATTTGTCGCTTGTTTTGAGTGTATCAGTTTACCAATCAGTGTTTCCCTGGTTTTACATAGCAGGGCCATTCATCGTGTTCGCCGTGCTGGAATCATATGAGATTTGATAGATAGGTATATGTAGGTACTACATCTTGGTTTCATATTCAGGAAAATTAGACATTGGATAATCAGGCATGTATTGATCTTATGCGGTTATTTAATTGATT
>DRLZ01000030.1 GCA_011322755.1 Crenotrichaceae bacterium | reverse complement strand
GGTTTGTCACAAGCTGTTCAAGGATTTTCACCGTTACCTTATGTCGCAAAAGAGCTGGCCAGTATCCACAAGACATTAGGCGGTCAGATACTACTGGATGATGCATTTCTGTTAGACAATGTTGAAAAAGAGCTGAAAAAAAAACCTTATACCATCGTTCATATTGCTTCACATGGGCAATTTGAAAGCAATACACAGGAAAATTTCATACTCACTTATGATAATAAAATAACCATGGATACGCTGGAACAACTCATTGGTCTGGGTAAATTCAGAGATCAACCGGTTGAATTGCTGGTATTGAGTGCCTGCCAAACAGCGACAGGTGATGATCGTGCAGCCCTGGGTCTTGCCGGGATTGCGATCAAGGCCGGTGCACGCAGTGCGATTGCGACACTCTGGTTTATCAATGACAGAGCTGCATCTGATCTGGTAGCTGAGTTTTATTCTCAGTTAAAAGTAAAACACTTGTCAAAAGCCCAAGCCTTGCAACAAGCCCAGGTATACCTGATTAATAACACAGGAAATACAGCGTATCGTCACCCTTATTTTTGGTCACCATTCTTATTAATCGGTAACTGGTTGTAATCTGTAGTCATACAATCTTAAAGTACAGCTTAGATGTTTGGGCTGTTTTATGAGTACGATTGTGCGGTATCAAACTTGTTGTCTTCTACAATAACCTGTGATTCATGTCATAGCACAATAGCCTTCTATATGTTTTGATAATCTTGCTGAAAACATTGTGGTAGTTTCCATCAGTGTCTGGTATTTATTACAGCAACTTGTGGATGCTGGAATGGCAGGTATTCAATTCTTCTACATGAGTATGCAAGTCCTGCGACACATCAATATCAATCAAGATGTCATCAATAATTCTAAATAAAATATTATGAAGATCAAAAACTGTCTATGTTTATTTTGTGGCGTGTTGTGTATTGGATTAGGGATATCGTTACCCAAAGGGTTTGCTGACACTATCCAGTCTCATGAAGTCACCAGAAATGCTCATGACCCTGATAAATTAAGAGGCAAGGCAATCAGGGGTAAAACGATTCACAAGGAAATCTATTCCCCAACAAAACCTGGTACTGGTAATGATCAGTCGAAGCCAGATGAATCTCCAGTGTATAAGCCTCCTTTTCTCGGTGCGCCTTCGGCTAACCGACTGGTTGGCATGGCTGTACGGGGAATCAATCATAAAGACTTGCTATTGTCTGTGTTGACGCCTGAACATACCGGGCTGACATCCAGACCTCAACCGGATTTATACTGGTATCTTTCAAGATCTGATGTTCAATCTTACAAGTTTATTGAAATGGTGCTGATCTCAGAAACATCAATTATGCCTGTTCTCAGAACGCAGCTTCAATCACCTGTCAAACCAGGTCTACAGAAAATATCACTGGCAGACTACAACATCAGTTTGTTGCCTGACACGGAATATACCTGGTCAATAGCATTGGTAACTGATCCAGATTCACGCTCGCTTGATATTGTCAGCAGTGGCAAAATCAAATTCAAAAAGTCTGAGCCAGTATTACAAACCAGACTCAGCCAATCAGAAACCAGCCAGTATGCTTTTGTCTATGCGGCCGCGGGTTTATGGTATGAAACTGTTTCAAGCCTGGTAGAACAACTCAACACACAGCCGCATAATCAAGCTGTTACGCACAATCTCGCAGCACTTCTGGAACAAGCAGGGCTAGAAGAAATTGTTACACACTTGCATACAGATCCTGAATAAAACCTTGATGATCACTGTTGATGATTGCAAAGAGTTTGTTTGCCAGAAACTGATGACAAAGCAGTTAGATGCAGCGGCTTATTTTGCATGTTTCGATCACGCGTTGTGTTTTCAGCAGAAGAGTCGATGTTTCTGGTTAGGTCTGACGTCATGCTATTACCGTTGCTCGCTGGTGAATCCGAGTCTATAGCATTTATGCTGGCAGGGGAGTGATGTGAAATTTCATTACGCGTTGTGTAATCAAGATAATTTGATGGAGATAAATCCCCTGGCCTGGCAGGAATGCTTCCACGCCCTTGTTTTACAAAACTGCTTGATATACTCCCAGAACGGGAAGCGCAACGTTCACTTAATAGCTCGGATGCTTTAACATAGTTACCAGGCAATATGCTGATGCTGCCGCTGATTGTGGTATCCGGCTTGAACTGAATCAGGCCATCCATACTGCGAGCTGATGAAGCATCAATCTGGCTCCCTGGAGATTCAAACACCAGACCTGTTACATCAATATTACCTCCACTACCTGCAACTGCTGTTGCCTTGATGATGCTGTTATCGATTGAGACAACAGGATTGGTGATGGAAATATCACCGCCTTGCCCATTCCCACCGGCAACAGAGGTGAGGATTTTACTTTCTTCGCTAATGATAAAAATACCCGTACCGCTTATTTCGATGCTACCCGCATTGGCTTTTTGCGTTGTTACTGTGATGACGCTGTTGTTTCTGATGTTGATTGTATTGCTGACTTCAAGATCAACATTACCCGACATGGCACTGGTAAAGTTGTCTGCAACATCGATATTGAGACTGCTTGTGGATTCTAATGTAGCGGAGTTTAGCAGGATATCGTTTGCCATTATGTCAATGTTTCCAGCTTGTCCTTTCCCTTGCGTACTTGCGCTGATACTTGAATTATGAAGAACCAGTGAATCAGCATTAATTTTTAAATTACCTCCGTGACCTGAATTCAGTGTATTGGAGAAAATGTTTGCGTTATCTGATAACTGTATGTGTGGAGCGTTGATGACAATGTTTCCAGAATCCACACGACTGGTACCAACATTTGTCTGCAGGCTGCCATCACGCCCAGGATTGAAAGCGACTGAAGCGATGCTTGCATCTTTTACTTCAATCGACTTGGTAGCAACTAATGTGATATTCCCGGACTTCCCTGGAGATGAAAAGACATTTGGATTTTCGAAAGACCCTGAGCTAATGACCCCTTGATCATGGACAGCTAGATTGACAGCATTAATCAATAAATTACCTGAATCACCCGCGTTTAAACTGGTTACAAGAACTCCGCCTTGATCGTGAATATCCAGACTACCAGCGTTAATTGCTAGATCTCCGCCATTACCTGAACTCAAAGTGAGATTTGAAACTGAGCTTGTGTTTGATATATCTAGATGCTCTGTGTTCAGTGTCAGATTACCGGAATTGCCAGTACCCGCAGTCGTACTAGCAATTGCGCTTCCATTACTAAGCCTTAGCTGTTGAGCATCAATCATCAAATGACCAGCATGCCCGGAATTTACAGTTGTGTTTGAAATGACGCTTTGATCTGCATTGAGAGTATCTGTTCGAATGATCAGATCACCAGCGTGTCCTGAACCTTCTGTGGTATCAAGGATCGTGCTGCCATTCTGGAGAAAAATTTGTTCTGCATCAATCAGCACATTACCTGCTCTTCCTTTTCCTGTCTCACTGACACGATTACTGATTTCTACATTGTTGTTAGCTGTGAGTAAAGTTGATTTGATTGTGATATCACCAGCATTCCCCTTACCAAACGTACTACTGTGTAGGTTTCCGGCATTGTATAAATCAATGACTCCAGTATTGATGATGATATTTCCGCCTGAACCCGTTGCATTACTGTCTGAAACAGTATTGATTTCAGCAGAATCATGAATTTTGACTACCTCTGTTTCGATTATCAGCTCACCTGCATCACCCTTGTCTGTGGTAAATGTATCAATAAATGCGCCATTGCTTAGCTCAAGTTGTCTGGAAGAAACAGTTAACTTACCAGCATTACCTGTTGCTGTGCTCCCGGAGACAATGCCAGGGTTGCTGGATTTGCTACCTCTGAGCAGAATAGAATCTGCATTAATCAACAAATCACCACTGTGACCTGATGACTGAGCGATTAACTCAACTCGAGCTGTAGTTGTTAATTCAAGTCTGTTTATGTTGAGTAAAATGTCGCCAGCATTTCCAGTGCCAAATGTGTGAGCAAATAGACCACTTTTAAAATTGCTTGCTGCTGCGGCATTATCTGTATTCTTAATCGTAAAATCACCTGTTAAAGCGATATTAATATTTCCACCATCGCCATTTACAGTATCAGCGATGACTCTTGTATTCTCCGTGACCAGCTGGTTGCCACGGATAAAGATTCTTCCGGCTGTATTCGCGCTGACGTCGATACTATTTCCTGGTAAATCAGGAGCACTGCTGATGTTGATGTTTCTCATTTTAGTAAACGATGTTGTATCAACTCCTGATACATTGATAGAAACTTCACCTGCTGATCCTGCACTGACAAGATTAATCTGACCACCAGGTGCATACAGCGAGCTGTTGCTGATATCGAGATTCCCACCAATCAGCGACAGCGTTTTGTTTTGTGGTACTTCAAGGACATTATTCACTTTACCTGAAACTGCAATTGCAGCAGGTGTTTCACCCAGAAAACCAAAAGCCTCTGGTGTAGCTGTTGTGAAGACTGGATTTGCTGTTGCCATTCTGCTTTCAAAGCGTTCACCATTTTTAAACCCAAGATAGTCTGCAGTGCTGGCATGAAAAGAGCTATTGACATCAATTGCTGCATGTTCACCGAATAGAATGCCGGAAGGGTTAATGAAATACAGGCTGGCTCCCGGTATGGTTGAACGAATGGTTCCGTCAATGCTTGAAGCTTGTCCACCAGTGACGCGGCTAATCACATTCCTGATGCCTGTCGATCCACTAAACGTTGCTGTTTCTGCATTGAGTAAATTAAAATGCTCAAAACTGTGAAACAGGTTATTCCCGGTACGCTGCCCGAGTGATTCAGTAATCTGATAATCCGGGCCTGCAAGTGAACCGGTAGTACCAGTTGAGCCATCGAGTATCACTTCAGCATGCAGTGGCACACTGAAAATTACGAAGAACATGGAAAAATAGCAGCTGATGCCAGTCAACTTTTGAGAGGTCGTGTTCATCTGTTTGATTTCCATTTGCTGAATAGTTTGGTTGTAATCCTGTGGCTGATTTGTTGATTATAAAGTCTTCATGATCTGCTTTGACTAGAGAGCACGTATATTCAGTTGAAAATGAATCCCATAATCCTGTATATCATGTTTTGTCCGCTGACCACGCCTGATTGAGCGGAAAGGACGCCCCCAGTATAACTCTGAATGCAGTTTTGGTGATGGATCCCAGAGTATACCTAATCCCCAGCTCCAAATTGTGTTGGGGGCAGGTGATTTGACTTCAGTGTTTTTGGCCCAACCAAAATCAGCAAAGGTTGCCAGCTGGACACGACCGTCAGCGATTGATTTGCTGAGTCCCGGGATCGGGAGTCTGAATACCGGGAATCGCCACTCCAGTGAAGCACTTGTTCCATTGTCCCTAACATACTGGTTTTCACGATAACCACGGACACTGTATCTGCCGCCAATGGACATTTTTTCCAGGGGCAGCAATGTGTCATTTGCTAGTTGCAAGTTAGCATGAAACAGTATCTGGCTGTTGAGTATTGGCAAACGTTTGACCCATTGAAACTGGCCTAGCCAGGAAAAAAACTGTCCGTCTGGTTGACCATTGCTATGATGTGTTGCACCCAGGACATTAATGCCAAAATTAAAAGTTGAACGGGCTGCGATTACTTGTGTCTGGTCACGATCCAACCAGTTCTGAGAAAACCGAAGTACAGCAATCTTGCTGACACCTTTATTCTGGCCTTTATCAGGGACGCCGAGTGCAAACGATTGTGGCTGGTTGTTAAAAAAGGTTTTACTTCGTCTGTATTCAAAAGCCAGTGATGCAGATAATGTTTGTTTGGCTGTTCTGTAAAATGGCTGGGACAGTGCAATTCCATAGAGTGTGGAATGACTCTTAATTGATACATTATTGAGTTTTATTCCGACAACATCCGAGTTGCTATTCTGATGATAAAAATTAAGACGGGTATTATAGGCAGAAACAGGGACTGAATAAGATGCATAAAAGTCATCCAGTCCTTCCATCCCTGTATAGCTGAAAAACAAGCCGTCACCAAAACCTGTTAAATTGTTATGACGAACCCAGACTTTTCCACTGATATGACCAAGACTAGGTGAGCGGTCATTTGCAGCAATAACACCGGCTTGGTAGGGTTTTGCTTCAACGACAGCAACATTCAATCGGCTTTCTCCAGGCTTTGTCCCGGGAGAAAGGGCAGCATTGATTCTGTCTATAAGCGGATCCTGTTGTAATAAAAGTATATTTTCCTGGGCTTTGTTTATATTTAATACAGGTGCAAGGTGTTGTTTGATCCGCTTCTTGATGTACGAAGTCCGCAGCCATGTGTTTCCGCTAACCGTGATTTCAGATAGCTTGCCTTCAATTGCTTGCAAGCGTACGACACCATTGCTGATTTCCTGATCCGGGAGCATGACGCCAGAGTTAATATACCCGTGATCGATATAATAACGAGTCAGCTGATACCGAAGCGTTTGCAGTTGTCTATTAGTAACTGTGCGATTTTCATACTGACTTGTGATGGTTTTTAGTTGTGAATCAGCAAAAACTGTATTGCCGATGATGATTATTTTTTTTACAAACAAGCTGTATTGAGTGGATAACTGCTGATTATCTTCTGGTTTTACATCAAGTTTTGGTAATTTAAATTCTGGTTGTTCTGGAAAGGGAGTCAGGGTTTTGTCTGGTAGAACAGGTTGTTTGTTTGTCAATGCATCAGGAGCGATGATTGCGGGTAATTCCAGATTTGGAAGATTGGAGGGAGGTGTACCAGCATAACTAGTGATTGACAGAGACCAAAAAAACAACAAAGAAAGAATGCGCCACATGATGATCATATCTGTTCGATTCTATATGTCATCACTCAAGTGTTCCTAACAATCAGGAGATGTAGACAGTCTTTTGATAGACGAAAAATACTTTGTTGTAGGAAGCTTGTTACTCTAGTATCCAGATAGGCAATGGCAGCTTTGATATTTATATTTTTTCAGTGACGCGATATATCTTAACGTTATCTGTCTTGCCTCGCAATTGTGTCTTTCCCAAACATTCCAGTCGAAAACCGTGTCCGAGATAATCAATAAGTGGTTCATCAATTAGTATGCGGCAAGGTTGTTTGAAATGATTTGGATGAAATTCAGGTTTATTATAACTTTCCAGTCTTGCCGCTGTATTCACAGTGTCACCATGTACGGTGTATTCCATTCTCTCAAAATCACCAATACTGCCAGTTGCAATTTGTCCACTGGCAATTCCAATACGCATTCCGACCGTTGGTAATCCACGCTGTTTCCATTGTTTGTTTAATTGTGCCAGTTTTTCATTCATTGCCAAGGCACAACACACAGCATGATTCGCATCCTGACGAATTTCATCAACGCTGGTACGTGGTACTGGAATACCAAATCCAGCGAATATTGCGTCACCGAAAAAACGAATGACAATACCGCCATGGTTTGCAACCAGCGGAGTCATTCCAGCAAGATACTCATTCAACCAGTCAAATAAGGCCGCAGGCTCCAGCATTTCTGATAACGCAGTAAAATGCTGTAAATCAGTAAACATGATCGTCGCGGTGGTTTGCTGTGGTCGGGGGCGACCTTCTGTAGAAAACAGTTCATGCTTTTGCCAGATATCTTTTGCAACTTCAGGCGAGACGTGTTTGGAAAATAAATTCATGAGCTGAGTGCGCATTCGTTTTTCCTGTGTGGATTTCTGTGCAGTTGCCAAGATACTGGACAACAGCCATGCGGTTGCTGGAGTAACCACGATTAACCACAAACCCTGTGTAAACAGATACAGCGATAAGCCTGATATGGCGACCAGGCCAGCAGTCCATATCATAACCAACTGACTCAATGAAGATGAGCGCTGGCTAATAAATACGCCGAGCAAAATCCATATAAGTATCCACAGTTTTTCCTGCCAGTCAGCTGCTGTTGTAATCGGCAGGCTTTTATTCTGGGCGACTCTGAGCAGCTGGTCTATAATTGCAGCGTGCATCATGACGCCACTGACTTGTGTGTTTTCAGTTGAGTCTCGATTGCACGGTGTGTAGTAAAAATCCTTTACGCTTTCTGCAACCACTCCAATCAAAACAATTTTATCCCTGAAATCTTCAATTTTGGTTTTTTCTTGCCGGAACTGCTTGAGTGTATAACGCGGTATTAGTTTAGAAGGTTTGCAAAAATCGAGAAGAAATTGGTAGCCGTTGGCTTCTGCATTCACGTAGCCTCCGTC
>DRLZ01000029.1 GCA_011322755.1 Crenotrichaceae bacterium | reverse complement strand
CACAACGCGCACCTTTATCGTCAGTGACAAAGAAGTGCACCAGAAAAGTACCACTCTTGACATCAAAGACAACAGCGCCAGGGTTAGGTACGGTTGGTCTGATATCAGCGCCACCGTTAAATTCCCACTCATAGCTTAATGGACCATTTTCAGGATCGTTTGCAGTTCCCTGGAAAATTACCGAATCACCGAGCTGGATGGAAACAGGGGTGGCAGCTGGTTCAGTAATTGAACATGTTGGCGGCTGATTGGTAGTCGTTGGTGGAGGAGGAGGTGGAGGTGTCACGATACCGCCACCGCAATTGGATGGCGCATGCTTCACTTTTCGTGTAGCGCTCAGCGATTTTACTTGTACCTTGACTTTGCATGGAACTTCAGCTCCACGAATACCAGATATTTTGAATTTAAGAGAATCATCTTTTGATGAACGTTTTTTCAAAAGTTGCTGAGTTGAATCATCAAAAAGACGTGCAGTGTATCTCTTAAGGCCTTTAACCTTGATTTTTACTGTCAATCGATGTTTTTCACGATCATATTCTGCTTTTTTGATTTTTAACGAAGATGATGATTCGTCTTTTTTTTCATCGTCATCAGCAAAGACTGGTGATGCAATAGACACTAAAACGAATAACAGAATTGAGTACATGAACAAAACCCAACTGTGTGTGTGAGTAGAGTTAGTTTTTATTGTTACCATTGTTGCTGTCTCCTTTTGTATTTTCTTGTTCTTCAACTGTGTATTTCCAATTTGTTTTTGTTTAGTTAAATAGGCAGATACAGTTGTAATAGTGAACAAGCAAAATTCATGCCGAAGCAAAGTAATCAATGAGTTAATATTATGCACTGCGGGTTCATATCAATAACTGTCGTTTTAAAACGACAATCACCTGGAGTGTAATCTTAGTGATGATACTTACTGCTTGATAATGTTAGATAAAAAAATGTCTCAAAATAGAGACATGTTAGATAAAGTGACTACTGATTATCATCTGTGAACATAATTTACTTATGTACCCGGACAACAATTAATGCGGCGTTATTTCTAACGTTTCAACACAGTTTATAGTAGGAAGTGTAAAATTAATCAACAGCATGCTCCATGGACTCAATATTACTATTGAGCCGAACGAATTAAAATTTTTCCAGGTTGTCCAATACCCATACTGAAAAGGTGTTTTCATCCAGTTTTTATTCAAGGGAGATGCTTATCTTATGAAGATCTTAACAGTGAACGATATTGTGCATCTTATTCAACTGGTAGGATTAAATCATTTTTTCGATATTGTAATCAAAGCATTGCATAGTGATTTTAAGCGCTGGTCTGACTTTCAGTTATCTCCACGGCATGCGGTACATTTTAAAGATGGAGTCATTGAGCTTATGCCTTGCGCGGATAATGACTTTTATACATTCAAATATGTGAATGGACATCCTCAGAACCCTCAGTTCGATAAGTTGTGTGTAGTTGCTATTGGTCAGATAAGCGATTGCAGAACAGGTTACCCGTTATTGTTATCCGAGATGACGCTGTTGACAGCTGTGCGTACGGCTGCTGTTGGTGCATTAGTCGCTCAGTATCTATCCCGTGCTAAAGTCGAATCATTAGCAATGATAGGCACTGGTACTCAAGCTGAGTTCCAGGTGATTGCATTTCATCATGTGTTTCCATTTCAAACCTTGTATTATTACGACATCGACCCTTTTGCAATGCAGAAATTCAGCTATAACCTAGCGTCAATGCCTTTTCAAATCATTCCCTGTCGCTCAATTATAGAAGCGGTTGTTAACTCAGATATCGTGATAACAGCAACTGCAGCCAAAGCCAGGCAAAAACTGTTTAGCATCGAGGATATTCAACCCGGAACACATATTCATGCGATGGGTGGTGATTGTCCAGGGAAGACTGAATTCTCAGCAGAGCTGGTCAGGCAGTGTAAAGTTGTGGTTGAGTATATCCCTCAATCGATTGAAGAAGGGGAATTGCAACAATGTATGGATTATGCCATCCACGCAGAAGTGTGGGAGCTGGTTTGCGGTATCAAACCTGGGCGTGTCGATAACCAGGAAATAACATTGTTTGATTCAGTTGGTTTCGCACTCGAAGATTATTCAATACTACGTGTAGTTGATCAGTTAGCCCGACAGTATCAGCTTGGCACTGAATTTCATATGCTGCCTGAACTTGCTGATCCGAAGAACTTGTTTGTCTTGCTCAATTGAGGACGGCGTGCTGTGTAGATTTGTACGATGTTCAAAAGCAACTTTAATGTGCGATTATCGCGGTCATAATCGGGAATAAATTCGGAACATTCCAGTCCACACCATTGTTTGTGTCCTTGAATACTTGTCAGCGCCCCCAGTAATTCAGTCGCATTGATGCCGCCTGGGACTGGCGTAGCAACAGCTGGTGCATCAGCTGGATCAACAAGATCCAGATCAAGACTAATACCTACCTTGCGACAGGAATGGCTGAGTTGGTGATAAGCAGAAAGAAATGCCTGTTCGAAATTGTCAATCTGATGAGCCAGTATCACTTTCACTGTGAGGTTATGGAGTAATCTTAGTTCAGCGTGTTCATAACTTCTGGCTCCTAGCAGTATTACATTGCTTGGTTTTATGTGTGAGAAGGCTGGATAAAAACAGTTGAGGTCTGGGTCTGCTTTACCCAATAATGCGGAAACCGGCATACCGTGACAATTGGCTGAAGGTGAGCTGTGATAGGTATGAGCATCCAGATGCGCATCAAGCCAGAGTAATCCGAATTGATTTATTGACCGAGAGGCATTGAGAACACCTGCCCATGTACCCATGGCGCTTGAATGATCTCCGCTGATAACCATAAATGACTGGTCTTGCTTCACACAGTTCTGTGTGAATTGAGCAATCGATTGATTGAGAATCTGGATTTGCCTTTCCTTCTGTAAGGTAATTTGCGGAAAAAGACAATGTAGATGTATTTCATTGTGTTGAAGGGTTTTTCTTGTCTCGAGCAGTTTACACACTATTTGACTGATCCTGCAGCGCCGTTTAACAGGACCACCGAGTGAAGAATTGACAACAAGTATCTGTACTGTATCCACATTGATTGGCTTTTTTGTTATTCAACAAATCGTTTGAGAATATAGACAAAATTTAATTAACAAGGTTTAGATGAAGTGACTCAGGTCATTGCAATGTCATTTCTCTAGTCATCAACCATGTAGTTAGATTCTCTGAGTTTTCAGGTGTGGGCAAATGAATTATTGTGAATAAATTCTTGTCATAGTTGGTATACATGAATTGATGTCTGGATGAAGTTGTTCAGCGTCTTATCGTGTCAATCAATGCGTTCCTTGTAAATCCTAGTGGAAGGAGGGAATCATGGACAGGAAACAACATTATTCTCCTAAAAAAACAGTGATTCTGCTGGTTTCAATGATGTTGCTCTGGTTGTTTGTTTCTAACAGTGCATTTGCGCGTATGTGCTGGGTGGATTTGTATGAATACCCGCAACAGTTAGGCGCTCATATTCGTATTGTTGGCCCCATCCGGTTGGCTAATCTTCGTGACATTCACGGAACTGATTGGGAAAACCGGATTGACAGTCTGATTGTTGGTAAAGGTGCCAGGGTTTCGTTATTCGAACTGCCAGAATTTCAACAAGATAACAATGAAGTGTACCTGAGCCCAAGTCATTCACGTGCGCTTGGGGTGACAGATGATTATGGTTATCAGCAAGCCGGATTAACCTTTAGTGCAAATGAAGAGGTTGAGCATCTCGGTGTCTGGGGGTTTCATAAAAAAGCGAAATCATTAATTGTTGACTGTATCAACTAGCGTATTGACTCGAGTGAGTCATCAGGTAGCAGTCATGCTGAACAAAATACTCTAATGATGGATGCCCACATCGTTCATCGGGAATGTCTAAAAACCATAGTGACAGAACTGGCATATTTTGAACTCCGTACAGTGCAGAGATCTGATTTTGTAACCTGCTTTTAGACGTTCCCGGTTGCCTGGCTGATTTTCCAGCCAAGGTAATCATGCCGTTATCATTATTGCAAATGCCATCGTTATTCAGCAGTCGAAAATTCCACCTGCCAATAACTTACAAAAGTGTCAGTTATCTTGACACAGATGGGAGAAGTGTCTATCTTTTGTCCAGCTCATCATTATATTTTCAATTCACTTGTCCTGAGTCAGAAAATGCAATACTTCATCATATTGAGTGAAAGTGGGTGAAGTATACACAGAGCTTAACTTTTACCTGATTCATTAGGAGTAAACCGAATGCCTGATACTAACAAAGCCAGAAATAAACATGTCACAAGCAAGTTGATTCAAAATACAACGCTAATAAACTGGGAGAGGCCGAGTGTTACTGATCTTTCGTCTGACCGACCAGAAGCTAAATCACCAACCCCTACGGAATTTACAAATGGTAGGTTTACTGGAGGTCCAGCCGCTAGTTAGGTTTCAAAGCTAAATCGTTCGGGATTCTTGTTTTACCAATACCAGCGATTACTACGTTTTAAATGAAGGCAGACTTTGGTTTCAGCAGAATTTTCATACCTGTTGAGTTTTCCTGCGTATGTGGTTGGTTTTGCAATCCAGGCGATTTATAACCCTAATATTTTCGCAACAGTTTGTTCCAGCGCCCCATTAAAACTTGCAGGCGCTGCCTGTGGGATAAAGTGTCCTACATGATCGATGTAAATCGTCTGGTTATTGTTGCTGGGTACTGATTGCTCTGGTTTTGCATTGATATGGTAAAGAGGAACCCTGAGCTTTTGTTTGAACTGGGGGTAGTCAGACATCCAGTAGACTAATTCGGTTAATGCGCTATTGGCAACAGCCGACGGTGCGGTCGACATGTCATTGGCAATCTGCCTGACTAACTGAGGATTCGCATCCGGCTTGAACATGCTGCGCACCATGCGTGCTGTGGTGTTGCGGAAATCTGTTTTAAATGGTTTGGTCAGAGCGGTGATTTCGTTTTTGGTTTTTGGCCACTTGAATGCAGTTTCAAATGAGTCGACAGCAATAATTCCGGCGATAGCATCCGGGGTGTCGAGTGCTGTTTGCACTGCAACCGGGCCACCCATGGAGTGTCCGATCAAAATCACATTATCTAGTTTCAGTTTGGCGATAACGGCCTCTACGTCGTGTGCAAATTTCTGGATTGTATAGTTTTTCCGGCTACTGGTTGATTCGCCGTGCCCGGCCAGATCAATTCTGACGACACGAAAATACTTTGAGAACAAGTCAAACTGATTGTCCCAGTAACGACGATCACACGACCAGCAATGGATAAAAAACAGAGTTGCATCGCCGCTGCCTTTGGTTTCATAACGAATCAATGCCTGATCATCTGAGAGGGCTGTATTTTCAGGTAACCTGGAATCTTTTGAAGCTGTTTTACACCCTGTTTCCAGAGCGCTCACAAGCAGTAGGATGACGATTAGACTGGTATGGATAGGATTGATTTTTGGATTTTTCATCTGAACTCCCGAGAATGATCAGTGTGTTGGTTATCTGATCCAGTGGCCTGACTTGCCACCTGCTTTTTCTTGTAATTGAACTGATTTTATCACCATACCACGGTCAACCGCTTTGCACATGTCGTAAATTGTAAGCAAGGCTACCTGGGTTGCATTCAATGCTTCGATTTCGACACCTGTTTTGCCAGATGTTTTGACTGTTGTCTGACAAAGAATCCGATTGTTATCCGAATCAGCATCAAGTTCAATATTGACATGAGATAAAGCTAAGGGGTGGCAAAGTGGAATCAATTCAGCAGTGCGTTTGGATGCCATAATTCCAGCGATTCGCGCGATTCCGAGGACATCACCTTTTTTATGTCTACCTTGCATAATGAGCTGTAATGTCTGTGCTTGCATTACAATCATTCCCTCTGCAATCGCAATGCGTTCAGTGATATTTTTTTCACCGACATCGACCATGTGGACGTCGCCGTGTTGATTAAAATGCGTGAGTTTGCTCATATCCTGGTAATCTGCTGTTTTGTAGAGAGTGTTGTTAGAATCGAATTAGCGTTTTTTGTTCGGGTAGATCATCGTATTCAGTTGTGCGCAGCCCGGATTCAGGGTTTTCCAGTTATCAGGCATGTCGATTTGTACCAGTGTTGCAGTTGGAATGGTATAGTGAATAAAGTCAGCCGGGGATCGGGTCAGTCCACCTGTTAAATATTCAAACAGCCCTTCAAACCCTGGATTATGACCAACGAATAAAACACAGTGTTCAGGTGTTGCTTGTTCCAGAATGGTAATCAGTTGAGATGTCGATGCTTCGTAAATACGTTGATCCCATTGTACTGTATCAAAACTGATGTTGAGTTGTTCACATAACAGTTGAGTTGTTTGTTTTGCGCGCAGGGCAGGGGAGCTGATGATGTGGTCAGGAAGTTGTAATCCGGGCATTGCCTTGCTGATCCTGCTGATCTGGCGGATACCTTTTTCGGCGAGCGGTCGATCATAATCTGTTGTTTGATGAACCTCTGCTTTTGCATGACGCAGCAGCCAGAGTTGTTTTGACTGTAATCGCATGGGCAAACCTGTGTCTACGGAATATAAGATATTCTATATTATCCATCATTTGTGTGTGATGCGATTGATTGATCTTTGTT
>DRLZ01000028.1 GCA_011322755.1 Crenotrichaceae bacterium | reverse complement strand
TATGGTGTACGCAACAATCGATCTGCTGACTCATTTTTCAAGCGTTTCAGTGCAGAGGTGTATTATGGTTTGCTCCGTACAATCGGGGTCAATATCGTATTTAACCATGCAGATTACCGCCTTTTGAGCCGACGTGCACTTGATGCCCTGATGCAGTTTCGTGAGACAAACCTGTTCCTGCGCGGACTGATTCCACTGCTGGGCTTCAGCTCAACATCTGTTTACTACACACGCGCTAAACGTTTTTCCGGAACTTCTAAATACCCCATCAACAAGTCACTGGCTTTAGCCATTGACGGGATCACTTCATTTTCAGTTGTGCCTTTAAGAATCACCACACTGCTTGGGTTAATTGTTTTTGTGGTCAGTTCTCTACTTGGTTTATGGGGTTTATGGCTAAAGATATTCACAGACTATGCAATTCCCGGTTGGGCATCAACTGTCATCCCGATTTATTTTTTGGGAGCAGTTCAACTGCTGGGTATCGGTGTTATTGGTGAGTATCTGGGCAAGATTTATCTGGAAGTGAAAGCCAGGCCCAGGTTTATCATTGATAAAACGATCTAGACACACATTAGTCCATAATCATTTGTTATCAAATGTCTGACAAACGCGTCTCCTACAACCATTACCCGCAGTTTTTTATCATTGGTTCAATGGTAGGAATTGCCACAGTACTGGTTCGTGAATTAATCAGCATCTTACTGAAATCAGACGGACGAATGGACTACTTGATTAGCATTTGTGGCGCTTATGGATTCGGTATTATCGCAAGCTTTACTCTGCAGCGTTTGTTCACCTTCCGCAACCACGGTAAAAAACGAGCGAGAGACCATTTTATACCTTTCACACTGGTCGCTCTTGGTGGCTGCATTTTGGTAGCGCTACTGTCATTTCTACTTCGCTATACATTGTTGAGTCACCCAATCGATAACGAATACGCTGCAACCATTGCCTTTATCACAGCCTCATTACTTGTTTCAATCGTATCCTACTGGGTTAATGCCAAATTTGTTTTTCGATAGCAAAGCACGCATGACAGACACTCAATCTCGTCATTTTTCGCCAGTTAACAACAATGACCTGAATAGTAGCAACGCTGGCAATAAACCGATTGAAACAAAAGAACAAGAAGAACTACCCATGTATAAAAGACGCTGGATAACAAATCAAACTGCACCGTATTGTATCCTTGCGATTATTGCAGGATTCATTATCTGGTGGTTCAGAGTTTATTTTACTTCTGAAGCCGTTGCATCGGTTGATCTGCCATCCCAAATATCACTCACAAAGCAGCTTAAGGAGCAGCTGCTGGCGGGACATCTCTCATTTTATGACCCGACAACATTTACAGGTTGGCCAGCATTTCAATTCTATGGATTTTTTCCATCACTGGTTGCTGCGTGTGGCGCTTATCTATTCTCTTTTTTTGCATCGGATCCAGTCATTCTAAGTACGCATGTATTACTCGTATTCGGTGCAGCACTATTACCATTTTCCTTTTATTTTGCCGGGTTACCGCTTGCACAAGATTTAATTGGTTACGACAACGACTTGCCTCTACATTATCGCTGGACTCTGGCACTCATGAGTTCAGTCTGGTGTTTCTGGTTTCTTAACCACGATCAGCAATGGTATGGAATTGGTGCAGCAGCTCCAATGACAATCGGTCTTTTCTCGCAGCTTTTTGGCTGGCATTTTTTTCTTTTACACCTTGGGATTTTGCTGCGTTACCTGCGAACCGGATTGACTCGTTATTCAATCCTGTTATCTATGAGTTATGGTTTATTGTTAATCAGCCACACGCTAACCTTTGTATTCAGTTCATTTATTGTCTTGTTGTGCTGGTTCTGGTTTAGTCAATATCGATGGAAATTGTTTACCATCCATCTTACCGGAATCGGTTTGGTCGCCTTCTGGTTTGTACCATTTATCAGTTTGATGGGTGACTTCACAACCTACAGCATAGTAAGACCGAAAGGCGATTTTCTTGAGCTGTTTTTCCGATACCCACTCTACGGACTGCTGCGCTCAATTCACACCTGGTTTAGCGGCGAATTCAAACTCATCAACCCAATTAATCTGATCAATGCTCTGCTCTTTATCACCCTGTTTTACCATCAAAAAATATCTAAAACCGGGCTGTTGTGGATGTTGTTTATCTTTATCTTACTCGCGCTTACTCTGTTTTCAAGTGGGTTTGTGGCGACCAGTTTCCCGATCGGGCTGCATTATTACCGCTTCCTTGGATATTGCTTTATTCTCGCTGTATTAATCGCTTGCGTGATTCCGCTGGTTTATCTACGCAAGGAAGATAACCTAACAACAGCAATCATTACTGCAATCGCTATCATCTGCTTTGCGGCAACGATTGCTTTGCCTCACGAAAAGCGAAAACTTATTCAGGCAAACAGCACGAATACCCACCTTGCCGTACAAAACCAAGTGCTGGATTATTTTAAAGATATACCTGAAAAAGGGCGGGTCTATGTTGAATTTCTTAAGAGTCATAAACGATTCACGCCATTGGCCAGGCATTATCTTTCATCACAGCTTTATGAATTCAGCGGTTTCGAAAGTGTTGTGAGTTCCCATCTTCAGGAGACAATTTCTTATCGAATGATTGTCGCTAGTGTGCAGATGCTCGGTGCAAAAACATATAATTCAGCACTCCTTTTTAAAAAAAATGCACAACTTGATGACCGTGCAAATATCGAGTTATTGAAATCGTTCGGGATCACTCATCTGGTCGCTGGCCGAAGCCGATTCTACCGGAGAATCAAGCGATTTGCAGTCTTAGAACCGGTTAAAATCGGCAACTACTACATTATTCAAATTCAACAACCACCCACAGACAAAATCACACCTGTCAACAAACAAGTGATCGGCTTCCTGGACCTCAAAGGCAATCTACCATTCCATTTGATTGAATTTTACTTCTACTCACGCAGGCAATTAAGCAAAAACTTCGAATTAATCAGGCTTGAGAATAGAAATGCTATCCCTGCAGGTCTGGATGGCTTGCTGATTAATCATGATGAGGACAAACTACAATTGAGTGAAAAATGGAAAACAGACAATCAATATGTGATTGAAATTAATTTTTCCAAACATTATTTGCTCGATCACTATAAACCACATTACCCTCACAATGTCGAAATTGACGCCTATCATGATGTGGAAGATTATCTGGATAAAGAGGCTGGATTACTCAAGGTTTTTAAACAATTCGGGGAATTCGCTGATGCTGGCTTAAGCAGCAATGAGAACCCTGAATTGATCTGGAGTGATGACAAACAAACAATATACCTCAATAATCTGAAACCGGAACAAATATACCGTATCAATTACAGTTATTTTCCTTACTGGCAAAGCCAGAATGGAAAGGTTCTGCGCGGTTCAGGAGAACGCATGTTTTTTATACCTAATCAGCCATCAGCTACGCTGAAATACAGTAAATGGGGTTTTATATCAACAGCGATAGGATATTTGCTGACATTGATTTCATGGATCATTATTGGATATAAAGCTAAAGTAAAGTTCAGGAAATATTTGTCTTTGCTCTGTATTTTCCAGATCCTGAATTTACATTGAATTTTTTCTTCCTTCTCCCTGTGGGAATGAACGCCAAATGCTGTTTAAACATCTTGATACATATCAATCAGATGTGCTGAAATCCGTAAGCAGGCGGGTGAAATTCGCGCATGATCATTCAAATGTACGCCCAAACTGCCGTAAACTGTACTTGTTTGTACACTATTCACTTAAATTGGAGAGGCTTAAGTTGATAGTGTTGTGTGCGCACTGGGTATTTATCCACCCTTAGTTAGAGCCAGTCAGCAGTAACCTCAGACATTCTGTCTTAGTTGATATTTCCTATACCTTGTTGGCTAACACACCATGTAAAATAACCGAACAAATTCATACTCATTAATATCAGGAGATTCTTTTCATCATGACCAAACAATTAGAGTTAGACGCTGAGGTACTTGTTATTGGCGGGGGCCCTGGTGGTTACACCGCTGCTTTTCGGGCAGCCGACCTTGGCAAACAAGTTGTTCTGGTCGAACGTTTCCCTGTTTTGGGCGGCGTATGCCTGAATGTGGGTTGTATTCCATCCAAAGCATTATTACACACAGCACAAATCATTCATGAATCCAGTGAAATAGCAAAAGCTGGTGTTCATTTTACCCCCCCTAAACTGGACTTTGACGCGATCCGTCAATACAAGAACAAAACCATCCAAACACTAACAAAAGGCCTTGCACAACTGTCGAAAGTGCGTAATGTGACTGTTGTTACTGGTACAGCAGGGTTTACATCTGAGCATACAGTTGATATCGATGGTTCAGAGTCTGTACAAACAATTCGTTTTGATCATGTGATTATTGCTGCCGGATCACGTCCATCCAGTCTCCCTGGAATTGATATGAGCAGCCCAAGAGTTATGGATTCAACAGATGCGCTTGAGCTTAAAAACATTCCCAAAAAATTATTGATTATCGGGGGCGGAATCATCGGCCTTGAAATGGCTACTGTTTACCATGCTTTCGGTTCCGAAATTACTATTGTTGAGTACATGGATCAACTGATCCCCGGCTGTGACAGCGATCTGGTGCGTCCGCTACACCTGATGCTCAAACGCCAATACAAAAACATTTATCTTGAAACCAAAGTCACAGCTGTCAACAGCACACCCAATACTGTCAATGTTTCATTTGAAGGAACAAAGGCACCAAATACCGACAATTTCGACAAGGTACTGGTTGCAGTTGGTCGAAAACCAAATGGTGACCGTGTCGCTGCAGAAAAAGCAGGTATTGCTGTCGATGAGCGTGGTTTTATTTCTGTCGATGATAACCAGCGCACCAATATCTCTCACATTTATGCGATTGGCGATATTACCGGAAACCCGATGCTGGCCCACAAAGCAACCCACGAAGCGAAAGTTGCTGCAGAAGTCATCGCAGGTCTTCCAGTGGCTTTTGAGGCAAAAACAATTCCTTCTGTGGCCTATACTGATCCGGAAATAGCCTGGATGGGAATAACAGAAAATCAAGCAAAAACACAAAATATTGACTATGAGCTCGGGGTATTCCCCTGGGCAGCCAGTGGTCGCGCAATTGGTATCGGACGCAAGGAAGGACTTACCAAGCTTCTCTTTGATGCAGAATCAGGACGCATTATTGGAGCAGGGATTGTTGGTCCCAATGCAGGCGAGCTGATTGCTGAAACCATATTAGCACTTGAAATGGGTGCCGATGCAGAAGATATCAGCTTATCCATCCATCCACACCCTACCCTATCAGAAACAATCGCATTTGCATCTGAAATGGCGACAGGAACAATTACCGATCTTTACCAGCCAAAAAAATAATACAACTAGCATCATCACCAAAGCTATCTTTGAATAGTGATATCATTGGAATATCACTATTCAGTCGTCGTTATCTAACAAACGGAAGTAAGCTTGAGCATTTATATTTTACCTGGAGGATACAACCATGAAAGGGTATAGACGTTGGATTGTTACTCTCACCACAGTATTGGTCATTTTGACACTATCTGCCTGCAGTACTTATAAAGACCGGGTTGCCCCAGTCCCCTTACCCTCATTGCAATTAAACCATGTCGAAATCGATGGAGTCTTGATTAGCGCGAATGCATATATTGATGATGATGCAGCAGGGACTGCGTTAGGTTTTGATGCTCGTAAAGCAGGTCTGATACCGGTTCGTTTTGTCATTGACAACCAAAGTACTGAAAAAGTAAAAGTCAATCCAGATCAAACGTTTCTTGTTGATACACAAGGACAGGCATGGCCACTGCTAAGTGCAGAACAGGCATACAACCGCGTGAAAAATACAGTTGAGATCGGCGAAACATTTAAGGGTGCAATAACTTCATCTGTGTTAGCAGGTGCTGCCGGTGCTGTAGCCGGTTTTGCAATCGGTGTTCTATCCGGTGGAAATGTCGCCAAAATAATGGGTAAAGGCGCTGCAGTTGGTGCCAGTATTGGTGCAATTGGAGGCAGTACAAATCGCTACTCAGAACTGGACGGACAGTTGCGTAATGATTTGTACCAGAAAACATTACAAAACAGAACCATCCGTCAGGGCG
>DRLZ01000027.1 GCA_011322755.1 Crenotrichaceae bacterium | reverse complement strand
CGACCAAAATTAATGCTGGCATGCTAAGCTTGTCAGTGCGTTCTCATGCCTGGTTTATTAAAGAACCTCGAATAAAATAAGTCTGGAATACTTATCGCTATTCTGGTTTCAGTTGTTTCTGCCTAATGACAGCGAGTAACAGTATATTACTGTCTGAGTTGCTGGAATTCCAGAAATCAATCGGGTTAGTTTACAACAGGAGGGCGTGCTAAATTAAGTACAAATGTTAAAATGACACAATCATTACTGATTTTGTGGTTCCAATAGTTAAAGTAAAAACACCTCAAATCAACTAACCAGCAAATTTTTTATCAATCACCTGATTCGTTATCAACCAATCTATTCATACGCAGGTATATTCATGGCAGGTCATAGCAAGTGGGCTAATATTCGTTTTCGCAAAGGTGCGCAAGATGCCAAACGCGGTAAATTATTTACCAAACTGATACGTGAGATCAGCGTCGCAGCAAGGTCGGGAGGAGGCGATCCCGCAACAAATCCGCGGTTACGAGCAGCAATTGAAAAAGGCTTGTCGAATAACATGAAACGCGACACCATCGACAATACGGTCAAAAAAGCAACCGGTGCAGTTGAAGGTGTGAATTACGAAGAAGTGCGCTACGAAGGATATGGGCCTGGTGGTATTGCTGTTCTGGTTGATTGTCTCACTGATAATCGCAACCGGACAGTGGCTGAAGTTCGCCACAGTTTTTCAAAAGCAGGTGGTAACCTAGGTACAGATGGTTCTGTAGCTTACATGTTCAGCAAGGTTGGTGTATTCAATTATCCGGCTGGAATCAACGAAGACGAATTGATGGAAGCTGCTCTGGAAGCGGGTGCAGACGACATTGTGGTGAGCGAAGATGGATCGGCTGAAGTGATTACCTCAGCGGGTGATTTTGAATCTGTCAAGCAAGCATTGATTGATGCTCAATTAGAACCGGAATCTGCATCAATTACTATGCGCGCAAGCAATACAACTGAACTGAATGCCAAAGACGCAGAAAAAATGATCCGCTTGCTGGAAAACCTTGAAGATCTGGACGATGTGCAGGAAGTCTATTCCAATGCGGATATTAGTGAAGAAATCCTCGCATCCATTTCCTGATTTGGTTGTTACGCCAGCATTTTTGCGTTAACAACGACAGTTTAAAATAGATGCCGCGTATATTAGGTATTGACCCGGGTTCCCGTATCACTGGTTACGGAGTGCTTGATGTTCAGCCCAGAAAAATTATCTATGTTGCCAGTGGCTGTATTCGTGCCACTGGCGAAACTTTTCCGGAACGCTTGAAACAAATCTTTACTGGTCTGAGTGAAGTTGCAACAACATATCAACCTGATGCGCTGGCAATCGAGCAGGTGTTTATGCATAAAAATGCTGATTCTGCGTTGAAGCTAGGACAGGCAAGAGGCGCAGCCATTTGTGCGGGAGTTGCCAGTAACCTGCCGGTCTTTGAATATCCATCCCGTGTCGTCAAAAAAGCAGTGGTTGGAAAAGGAGCTGCTGATAAAGTTCAGGTTCGTCATATGGTTAAGTATTTATTGCAACTCACCGGGACATTACAGATTGATGCTAGCGATGCATTGGCGATTGCGCTTTGCCATTGCCATCAGTTGCAAGCAGTGCAGTATAAGCATCCAGCACAGCTGAAGCAGAGATGATCGGTTTTTTACGCGGAATTTTAGTCAATAAAACTGCACCGCAGGTGTTGGTTGATGTGAACGGCGTTGGCTACAACCTGTTGACACCAATGTCTTCCTTTTATAACCTGCCTGAAATCGGTCAAGAAATTCAGTTAGTCACACATTTGAGTATCCGTGAAGACGCGCATGTATTATTCGGCTTTTTGAGCGAACAGGAGCGCGATCTTTTCCGCAGCCTGATTCGTATTAACGGTGTGGGGCCCAAACTGGCACTGGCGATTCTTTCTGGAATCAGTATTCAGGACTTTCAACGCTGCGTTTACGAAAACAACGTAACCACTCTGGTAAAACTGCCAGGCATCGGGAAAAAAACAGCTGAACGGCTGATTATAGAAATGCGTGATCGATTACCGTCAGTTGTGAAGAGCAATGAGGCGGGTATCGGCAACGCTGAAACAACTGAAAACGCATCTTCTGAAGCGATTAACGCGTTGATCTCACTTGGTTTTAAAGAACCGGATGCCAGACGTATGGTTGCTAAAGTCGCCAAAGATCATCTGAATAGTGAAGAAATGATTAAACTGGCGCTACAATCCGTCAACACATAATGTTCTGCTCAAACTCGTGAGCTGATTGTTTGTGTAGGTTCCGAGTTTACTACATGTTACTGCTTTGGAATGTCTCTAATTAAGTATTGTGTCCCCTGAAATTCCGGAAATTTCGGGTTTCGCTGAGATTAATATAAGCTCGTCATAATAGCGTACAAGGTGGTATCCTAAACATACTTTATCAAAAGTGTAGATTGAAAACATATGGCAGTAAGTTCAGGGTTGAAGCTGGCTGTGGAGTAACCAGTTACCTGGATAATGACAGGATTCCTTGTGAGATTAAATCAGTTGTTAAATAATACCAGGTTAATTGTTTGGTTAATTGTTTGGTTAATTAGTTTTGTAACTTGTCTCATGGGGTGTAGTGAGCCAATGGAAAAATTTGATTATGATAAAGAATATCAAGCTTGTTTACCAGAACCACTCAGTATCGATGAGATGGGTTGGGATGCGTTCTTGAAGCAGTGGAATAACGAAGTGGTATTCTGGGTCAAAAAAACCTTGTTGCAGTTTGGGTTTTACTCGTACTCACTGGATCGGAGTCAGGAATACTGGAAAAAGCATCTTAAAAAAGTCAATTTATCCGAACACTACCTTGTTTTACGACAAGGGGGTCTTGATTTCCCACCTGAGAATGATTCTGATCAAAAAAGTGTTGACAATATCTTAAAGCTGCATCGTGAATACGAACAAGAATTGTACAACAGAAATAAGGATAGAGTAATAGAAGGGATTGAAGATCAATCACCTTTTGTAGACTCAGAAAGCGCTATTATCTACTACGATTCCCTGATGTTCGAACCTGCTAGTGAAGAAGCAATAAAGGCCAAGGAAAAAGAGTTTGGAATCAGTTTGCCAGAAACCTATAAAGATTTTTTGAAGGCCAGTAATGGCTGGATTTTGGATGATTTAATGCTAGCACCAGTTGAAGATATCTCCTGGACATTTAGTGCGGAACAAGCCTCGTACCTTTTCTGGAACGAGATGTTGTGGGATGAGCGTTATCCGAATTTAAAACCAGGCGATCCTCTTCCAGAAGATATTCGTAAAATGTTTGAAGAGTATGGTGATTATAACCAATATGAATTTGAACGAACTGGTCTTTTAATCAGTAAATCATTTGACAGAGAGTATCTTGTCTTTAACCCTCACAAACTAACACCAGATGGCGATTGGCTGGGTTGGAGCGACTCAGCTGACGGGGATTATCAGTCAGCCTATGGAGAGCCTCCATTAAAACCATTCAAAACACTGATGGAAGAATACTATCGGCGCGATGTTGCCCGGCGATGCGTAACATACAAGGAGCTTGAACACATCAGGGGTTGACTGATATCTGGACTCTGATCCAAAAACAAACCTAAAGAATCCGAACAAGGAATTCAAGGGGAATTCGAAATTCATTGCTAATTAAGTATTGTGTCCCCCTAACTTCATTGTGAATTATTCCCTCTGAAATCGTGAATAATCCACAGAATAGAATCAAAAAAAACGCGGTAAGCTGGGTTAACTGGTAGGTTGTGGTTGAGGAACGAAACCCAACAAGAACCCCCATCCCCACTCAAACCATGCAATATCGCCGAGTCAACATTTCAGGAGCGTGTTATTTCTTCACAGTGAATCTAGCTGAAAGGAATAAAACATTATTAACAGATCATATTGACGAATGACGTGCT
>DRLZ01000026.1 GCA_011322755.1 Crenotrichaceae bacterium | reverse complement strand
ATCAGCAAGCTAGGTAATAGCTGGATTCCAACCAACATGCCACCAAGTCACTCATTGCGACAGCAATTTTCCCAACACATGTTTAACCAATCACCTTTGGAAATGCAGGATTTTTGGAATATCCAGTACTTTCATGGCATCCTACCTCCACGCGTAGTAACTTCTGAAGAAGCCATGCTACGTTTTGTTGCCAACACACCTGGTGCAATTGGCTATGTCTTGTCATGTCATCTTGATAACCGGGTAAAATCCGTGCTTACATTTTCATTAAATAGACACGACTGCAAGTATTAGTACGGTGCAACTTATCATGTCTGGTAATCACTTGCGTTTGTCAAGAATAAATCAATAATTAGGAAAAGGAAAATACTGTCTTAATGGCAGTCAAACAATTGTGAGGCCACTACACTGCAAAATTTGTTTCCCTCTATTTGATAAGGAACCATTTTTTGCGTGATAAATCTGATTCGTGCATCTCAAAATTCGCTACGGTTATTATGTAAGTGATTAAAAATGACGGTTGATGAGATGGTCTCCTTATCTAGTACGGCATCAAATTGCCGTAATTGACGATCAAAATATCGCAATTAAACGGAATAGAAGACCACCATATCATAACATCACGTATGAATTTACCACTACCCAAGATTCATTATTTCAACAAACTTTATCAGAACAATCGGCTGCTATAGTTCATTTGTGGCGCGTTCATTGCTTAATATATCACAACAGTTAGTTTTACAGTGTTCTGGTCTGCTGAGACTCTAACTGAATATAACCGAATGCATAACAATGAAATGGAGAACCAAATGAACAAAAGATTCTTTTTAATACTGCTATTTATATGTAGCTTTAGTCAAACCGTTATTGCTCAGGATGCTGATTCAGGCTGGTGGTGGAACCCCAATGAGTCTGGACGCGGTTTCGCCATTGAGCAACAAGGTGATACAATTTTCTTTGCCTCATTTCTCTATGACAATTCCAGTTTTCCAAGCTGGTATACAGCAACATTAAGCAAAAATAACCGAGATGAATTTAGTGGTATCCTCCAGCAGTTTAAAGATGGGCAAACGCTGCATGGCGATTTCCAGCCTGCAGTCTTGCTAAATAATATAGGCAAGATCACCCTTGTTTTTTCTGATGCCAATAACGGCACCCTGGTCTGGCCTGGTGGCACTGTTGATATTACTCGCTTTACATTTGCCCATGAAACTGCATCGGGAATAAACGATGAAAAGCCAGAAAAAGGCTGGTGGTGGGACCCCGACCATTCAGGCCGAGGTTTCGCTCTGGAGCAACAAGGTAACGCAATCTTTCTTGCTGCTTTCCTTTACGATGAAGCTGGTCAGTCCACTTGGTATACAACTTTGCTGAATAAAGACGCTGAACAAAATTTTTCTGGAAACCTGCAACAATTTCGAGATGGTCAAACACTGTTAGGTGAATATCAACCACCACAACTCCTCGATGAAAATGTAGGTGAAGTCAAACTAAGTTTCACAGATAACAGCCATGGCACACTCACTTGGCCAGGTGGGGTTGTACCAGTGAGTCGATTTGTTTTCGACTCAAACACAAAGTCAGATCAGAGTGGTGAGATCAGATCCGACTCCTCCAATTCAAAAGATAACGTGAATGACAGCAATAGCAGTTTGAATGGACAGGACAATGTCAATCACGAAGGTGCCAACGATCATCCGAACGGACAAGACAATATCAATCATGATGGTACGAACGACCACCCGAACGGGCAGGAAGTCGTCAATCACGAAGGTGTCAACGACCTTTTGAATGGAAATGAGATTAGATCCGATTCCTCCAACTCAAATGATAACATCAATGACAGCAATAACAGTTTGAGTGGACAGGACAGTGACAATCATGATCGGACGAACGACCATCCTAATGGCCAGGACAATGTCAATCACGAAGGTGTCAACGACCATCTGAATGAGCAGGACAGCGTCAATCATGATGGTATAAATGACCATCTGAGTGGAGAGGATAACGTCGATCATGATAGCACGAATGACCAGTAATTTTAGCTATTGATCACCAAATCCCATCGTTATACAAAACACCGTGTTCTTTATTGACCAATATAAGATCAAATTCTCCAGTTTTTGTTGCATGATCATGATGTATTGCATGAGAATAGTCGTGACATTCTCATTTCTGGAAAAGAGCATACGTTACAAAATATGAAGCTGGTGCGAGTGCAATTAGGTATTGTTTAACCGTGGTAGTCTGACATTGTAGCTAGGCGATTACATACATTGGGGTTGACTCTGGCAGATGAATCAACAAGCCTGAAACGGATTTGTCCAGCTATTTCTGCCGAATTCAAATGTTACGAATTGGAGACATTCTGGGCTATACTATTGCGTCAAAATAGTACCTGTTCTCTTTTTGAATGCACAGTAGCCAACTTTGAATACACAGTCAATTCCAAAACAGCCCCATACATTATATGTGCATGCGCCGGCACGGTTGCACATGGGGTTTATTGATGTTTCCGGTGTCTTGGGCAGACGTTTTGGTAGTATTGGCGTTGCGTTGAATGAATTAGGTGTCACTCTATACCTCAGTCACTCTGAGCAATTAACTGTGACAGGTATCCAGTGTCAGCGAGCACAGCGCTATGCACAACTGTTTCTTGATGTTTTTCAGGTTAAAGGTGGAGCCGATATACTCATTGATCAAGCTATTCCCGAACATGCTGGTCTTGGTTCAGGGACGCAAATGGCGTTATCAATCGGGGTTGGACTTAACCGCTTGTTCGGTTTGAATAAAACCCTTGACGAGCTCGTAGCGTTGATGGGGCGTGGTCATCGTTCCGGTATTGGAATTGGTGCATTTTGTCGTGGCGGTCTGGTTGTCGATGGTGGTCGTGCAGCTGAGACAGTGATTCCTCCGGTGATTAGTCAGCTACAATTGCCTGATGAGTGGCGATTTATCCTGATTCTGGATGCTTCTGTACGCGGTATTCATGGAGAGTCAGAATCACTTGCATTTGATCGTTTACCTGAGTTTCCGGCGCAACAAGTCGCTCATCTCTGTCATTTGGTATTCATGCGTGGATTACCTGCTGTTGTTGAAAATGATCTGTCTGTATTTGGTGAAGTAATCACCGAGTTACAAGCCTCTGTTGGTGATCATTTTTCGAGTTTACAAGGAGGACGTTTTACTAGTCACACAGTCGAGCAGGCAGTGGCATGGCTAGGCCAGCAAGGTGCGGTTGGGTTGGGGCAAAGCTCATGGGGACCGACCGGATTTTGTATGGTGAGCGGTCATGAAACAGCGCTTCAGCTTGTTGAGCAGGCAAATAGCCGATTTTCACACACCGGTGTTGAATTTTTGATAGCAAGCGTTTGTAAAACCGGCTCATCTATCGATATTATTGATACTTCAGTGCAACCAGTTCCGGGGCAAACAGAATTTGTATAAGTGTTCTCAGCCTGGGTTGGTTGAAAATGGCAATGCTCCGGTTATTGTCGTTGCAAGATCAGCGCGTTTGATCGCTGAATCGCTGCAACGTGCCGGGATAAAGCCAATCGTGCTGGATTTGTTTGGTGATGTGGATACGCAGTTACATGCTACGCATTGTTGTTTGCTTCAAAATTTATCAGCTGATCACATCATTGCAACGATTGATTCGCTGAATCTGAAAAAAAAGCCATATATTATTTACGGGAGCGGTGTTGATAACAATTCTGATCTACTAGAACAGCTGGGTTTTCAGTTTTATCTGCTTGGTAATAATGTGGATAGTGTCAGATGGGTCAGGAATCCCGAGTTGTTTTTTGGATTGCTCGATGACCTCGGAATAACACATCCAGCGGTTCGTTTTGATCGACCGTTAGCGGTAAACTGGTTGCTCAAACGAAATAATCATGAGGGCGGGACAGGCATTACTTTTGTCCAATGCCCTGAAACTTCGTTTCTTGACGACCAGTGTTATTATCAGAAACAGCTCGATGGTGAAGCTTTTTCTGTACTGTTTCTTGCAAATGACAATTCCTGCCGTATTATTGGCTTGAATAGCCAGTGGGTTGTTGATGATAACAGGCAATACCCCTATTTATTTAGAGGTGTTATTAATCGGTTCGAGTTAACTCGCAAGCATTTTCTGCGAATCAGCAGATGGATAGAAAATATCGTTTCTGTGACCGGATTGAAAGGTCTCAATAGTCTGGATTGCCTTCTCGTAGACAATGAAATAATGGTGTTGGAACTCAATCCGAGGCCGAGTGCAAGTGTTTCGCTGTATGATAGTGATTATCAGTATGGGCTTGTAAAACAACAGATTGCCAGTTTTACTGGAAAGAGCTGGGATAAACCAATCGAGCAACAACAGGTCAATGGTTGCTGGGTGTGTTACGCACCTTGTGATTTGATGATTTATGAACAGATTGATTGGCCAACATGGGTAGTGGATCAGCCACTTGCAGGAACAGTCTTTAGCCAGGGTGAGCCGGTTTGCACATTAATAGCAACAGAGACGAGCCTGACTGAGGTTAAGCAAACATTAAGGCAACGATGCGATATCATCACCAGAAATATCACGCGTTCAACTTTCAACCAGATAGCCAGTCTATCAAAGCTAGACAATGATAACGATTCAGGAGAGAAACATGAGCAACACTGTCAGTGTTAATACGCTTGCCAGAACTTTGGTTGAGCATATGCTTGATAATGCCGCCGCATTGAGAGTTGGTGTAGAACAGCTCGATAATGGATGTACGATTATTGATGCCGGAATCAAGGTTGATGGTGGTCTTGAGGCTGGACGTATTGTTTCTGAAATCTGCCTTGGTGGTCTGGGGACTGTCAGCCTGTCGCATAGCGCTTATGTACCGCGCTGGCCGTTAACTGTGAATGTACAGACCACAGATCCGGTAACAGCCTGTCTGGGCAGTCAATATGCGGGCTGGAGTTTGTCGCATGGTGAAGGCAAGGGCTCATTTTATGCGTTAGGTTCGGGACCGGCACGCTCACTTGCCAGGAAAGAAAAACTCTATACCGAGCTGGGTTATGAAGATAAGGCAGATAGCGGTGTATTGGTTATGGAGGTCGATAAGCAGCCACCACTGCCACTGATTGAAGAAATCGCCGATGCCTGTGGATTGAAACCAGCTGATTTAACGATTATTTTGACTCCGACATCGAGTCTGGCTGGCGGCTTGCAAGTCGTTGCCCGGGTACTCGAAGTGGCATTACATAAAGCCCACGAGTTAAAGTTTCCTTTGCATGATATTGTCGATGGCAGCGGCAGCGCTCCTGTTTCTCCACCACATCCTGATTTTATCAAAGCGATGGGGCGTACCAATGATGCGATCTTGTTTGCAGGCCAGGTACACTTATTTGTCAAAGGCACTGATGATGATGCAGCGTCACTGGCAAAACAAATGCCTAGCTCTGTTTCACGTGATTACGGGCGCCCATTTGCCGATGTGTTTAAAGAATATAAATACGACTTTTTCAAGGTTGATCCAATGCTGTTTAGTCCAGCAAAAGTCATTATTACAGCTGTTGACAGTGGTCGCTGCTTTCAAGCGGGTAAACTGGATGAGACATTGTTATATCAATCCTTTGGCCTCTGACCTCTGATCGATTTGATATCACGGCATCAGCCATGAAAATCCATGGCCGTGTAGCAATAATTACGGATGATCCTGGCTGGCATGGTCGGTGTTTATCAGATGCTCTGTGCTCGCGTGGATATGCTAGCTCAATGGTTTCGCTGACAGAATGTGCGTATCGCCTTGATGATGGTGTATGTACGATTGACATTCCGGGGTTTTATCCACAGTTACCAGATGGTGTATTTGTTCGTGGTATAGCTGGCGGAACACTCGAACAAGTGGTGTTTTATCTGAACGTTTTGCATGGGTTGCGACACGCCGGGGTCAAAGTCTACAATGATGGTCGTGCCATTGAACGCACCGTTGACAAGGCGTTAACCAGTTTTTTATTACAAGAGGCAGGTATTTCCATGCCTCCAACCTGGGTATTTTCCAATCGTACACAAGCAATGCATACGGCGCGTCATGAGCTACTGAGCGGGTATCAACTGGTTTTTAAACCATTGTTTGGTTCACAGGGAGAAGGCTTGCAACTGATTCGTCATGTTGACATGCTGGATCAGGTATTCGGGTATAACGGGATTTATTATTTTCAGCGTTTTATTTGTTCCTGCGCGGACAATTATTTCGATTGGCGAGTGTTTGTAGTGAACGGTAAAGCAATTTCAGCAGCAAAACGCAGCGGTACACATTGGCTGAATAATGTTGCTCAAGGCGGTATATGTGAGCCTGCAAGCCTGGATAACAACCTGAGACAGTTGGCGGAAAAAGCAGTCAGTGTGCTGAATATGGACTATGGTGGTGTTGATATTATTGCTGATGCTGATAATCGTTTGTATGTTCTGGAAGTCAATAGTGTTCCAGCCTGGAAAGGTTTGCAGAAAGTGTGTCAGTTGTCAGTTGCTGATTGTCTGGTGGATGATTTTCTCAGCAAACTGAAACACAAAAAGTGTGTCCAGATTGCTGAGATTTGAGAGTAAAAACCAATTTCAGGAAATAATCCTGAAAGCCTGGTTGCAGGCTTGTGAGCTGGATATATTGACGTTCAAACCAGGAAATGTCAGTGTTCACGCAGCTGGTCACAATATGACTGCTGAGCAGTTTAAGCTGAGTGCGTTAGCAAGTGCAAAGCCGATCACAGATTTTACCCTTTCATTAGGCGAGAAAATCTTTTATTCTATACAAGATACGCGAAGCGCCGTCAGTTGTAATACAAATTTAGGGATCGTCTTGCTGTGTGCACCTTTGGTTGAAGCTACTCAATCAGTTTTGCAAGATCATCTTGGTCAGGTTTTCTTGCGTGATCGACTAGGCACAGTCCTGAATGAAACAACTGTAAGTGACGCCTGCTGGGTTTATAAGGCAATCAGACTTGCCAAACCTGGAGGTCTGGGACGTGCTGATCAGCAAGATGTTGTGAACCAGCCCCAGGTTACTTTACTAGAGGCAATGCAACTCGCAGCAGACAAAGACCGTATTGCCTATCAATATTCGACTGTATACAAAGATATTTTTGAGTATGGGGTGCCTCGCTACAAAGAGGCTTATTTGCGCTGGGGCGATACCAGGTGGGCAGCGCTTGCAGTCTATGCGGGCTTTCTGGCAGAGATCCCGGACAGTCTGATTGTGCGTAAATACGGGAACCGGTTTACCAGGATGGTAGCCAACAGAATGGCTCTTGTCAACAAACAGTTGGAGGAGTTTAGCCCTGATAAGCCAGAACAGTTGTTGGGTATCCTCAAGGATGTGGATACTGAGTTTAAAGCTGCAGGGATTAATCCAGGAACAACAGCTGATTTGACAGTAACGTCAGTATTCGCCGAGAGCCTGGATAAAATAAGGTGGAATGTCGAGGGGACGAATTTTCAATAAACTCTTCCGCAGGGTCAATTTGCTTTTATGCTTTGTTTCATCAATCAGAACTGATGTTGTTGATTGTCAGAGTGATTGGGGTCGATCGCATGGTCTGATTGAGAGTAAGTTGATTTTGGGAAGTAATGCGAAGCGTTTCTAAGCAAGACAGCAATTCAAGCAAACGAGTATGATGCTTTGATAGTCTGATACAGACTCATCATTAGGATCAACACATGATAACTTAAAGTACAGTATTACTATCACAGGAGCTAAGTAGAAAATGGCAAAGATTAAAAAAATGTTGGTTGGTGAATCACTTCACGGTGATGGAAATGAAGTTGCTCATATCGACCTGATTATTGGACCGCGTGGCAGTGCTGCTGAAACTGCATTTGCGAATAGTTTGACTAACAATAAAGACGGTTTTACAAGCCTGTTGGCTGTTGTTGCACCTGATCTGATGTGTAAACCAGCAACAGTCATGTTTAACAAGGTGACGATTAAAAACGGCAAACAAGCTGTTCAAATGTTTGGACCGGCTCAGCGCGGTGTTGCGATGGCAGTCACTGATTGTGTAGAAGAAGGCATTCTTGATGCAGCAGAAGCAGATGATTTATTTATCTGCGTTGGTGTCTTCATTCACTGGTTGGCTGAAGACGATAAAAAGATTCAGGACTACAACTATACAGCAACCAAAGAAGCGCTTGAGCGTGCCGTATCAGGTAAGCCAACTGCAATCGAGGTTGTTTCTCATAAATCAACAAAACATCCTTTTGCAGCACACAAATAAACACAGTTATTCATTGTAGTTTTGCAATGAACATCGTGTTTTAGTCATCGCCGCTCTGGTAGCTACTACTGGAGTGGCTTTTTTTTAGTATTCATTCGCTGTGTAGTTGTTGTTTTCTGTTTATTTTAACCAGTTGATAAGCGATGCAGATCATCACCGCTTAATTTTCCGGAATGTAGAGAACTTGCCAGTAAAGCGCGATGAATTCCCATTTCAGATAATTTGATCAAATCACTGGTTCCTCTGATTCCACCTGCTGCAACAATATGACTGTTCATTGCCAGTTGTTTGATTTTTTGTAACAGAATCCAGTCGGGTCCTGTGTCTGCACCTACTTTGTTTAACGACATCACAATGACTTGCTGCGGCCATTGCTCTGGGTACTCGAGTATTTGACTGCTTCCAATCAGCGATTGCTTAAAATCAAGTGATAAAATCAACTCGGCTGGTTTTAAGCGGACAGTGGCAAGCATTGCATCAGTGAGTGATTCAGTGCCGATTATTTGTAACCAATTTTCAGGGGGCTGATATTTGTGGTGATGTAGAATACCTTGATCAACCCAGAATTGAATGTGTGGATATTGCTCAACTAACTGTATAATTGTGCCAGTATTGTTGCCGTTTGCAGACAATCGATTGATATCTGCAATATACATAGTAGTAAAGGGATACAGCTCCAGGAAACCATTGATTACATTGCCAGGCTTGGCTGTTTCACAGAGCAGTGATTGAATTGGCTGGTAGGTTTGACGATTTCCATGGCGAGCATGGACTACAATGCCATTCATGAGGTCAATGACTGGAATAATGTGCATGCGGATTCGGTATTATCAGTGATGAACCTGTTCTAAGACAATCGACTAAATCATGAAAGTGTTGGTTCTCGAGTATATCACTGGTGGTGGTATGGTCGATTCGGTTTTACCTGAAAGCCTGGTCGCAGAAGCCAGGATAATGTTGAGCGCAGTTATCAGTGATCTACTCGCAATTAACCAGCTAGAACTCAGGGTTCTGTGTGACAGCCGGTTATTAAAACAGACGCCCGCTGTTGAATGCAGTGGCTACGAATGCGTTCCTGTGACCAAGGCCCAGGGATTTGATGCGATCTGGAAAGAAACAATTGACCGGGTTGATGCAGTTTTCATTATTGCACCAGAAACAGATGGTACTCTGGAATACTTGTGCGCCACTGTCGAAGCTTCAGGAACATTACTTCTTAATTGTTCAAGCCAGGCGGTGAAAATTGCTGCAAGTAAACTTGAAACATATCATCGATTGCTTGCAAATGATATTCCGGTTCTTCCCACCTGTCGCTTGAATGCCTGGAGATTAAACGATGAAAGTCAATTCACTTTCCCGCAGGTGGTCAAGCCTGATGATGGCGTTGGCTGTGAAGCGATGACTGTTGTCAGTGACAAACAATCTCTGGATTTGCTCATTAAATCGTTAAACCCAGGCAATTTTATAGTCCAGCCCTGGGTGGCAGGACAGGCAGCGAGTTTATCGGTTATTTATGATCAACGAGATGCGTATCTGTTAACGTATAATCAGCAGCTGATTGAGGTTAAACAGGATAGGATTCGTTTGGCTGGGTGCAGGGTAGGTGTTTACACTGAGTGCTGGGGCTTCTACCAGGCATTGGTTCTACGTATTGCTGAATGTCTGCATGGTCTGAGAGGTTATGTGGGAATAGATATCATAGAAACAGCAGATGGACCGATGGTTGTTGAAATAAACCCACGCCTGACCACATCGTATGCTGGAATATCCAGGGCAATGGGTGTGAATCCTGCAGAGATGATATTGAAGAGTTTTGGTACACTATCAAGTCGATCAGTTGTAAAACCAGAGAGGCTGCAATGCCAGTCAATATTAATATAAGTCTGTTCCATGCGCGCTGATATTATCGGTTGGGATATTGGTGGTGCACATCTTAAAGTTGCACATCTTACCAGTGATGGTTTGATCAAGTCGGCACATCAGTTTGTCTGTCCGCTATGGAAAGGGATGAATTATTTACACGCAGCAATTGAGGCAGCCAGGCACGAATTGGGTTTTCAGTCTCTGAATCAGTGTCAGCACTCTGTTACCATGACAGCTGAGCTTGTTGATTTATTTGATGACAGGGATCAGGGTGTAAACGAAATTCTGACTTTGCTTGGAGAATGCATTGATCCGGATCGATTGTGGATATTTTGCGGGCGTGATGGATTGCTGGCGATGAATCAGATAACACAAATACAGTATCAAGTAATCGCTTCAGCGAACTGGCTGGCTACGGCCATGTTGATTGCTGAGCGTTCTCAATCAGGGCTTTTGATTGATGTTGGCAGTACAACGACAGATATTGTTGCAATCGAGAATAATCAGGTCATCAGCTCAGCTGTGAGTGATTATGAGCGGTTGTTAACAGATGAGCTTGTTTATACCGGTGTGGTACGCACCCCGGTGATCGCAGTGAGTCATTATGGATACTTTCAGGGTGATAAAGTGCCGTTGATGGCAGAAGTATTTGCAACCATGGCAGATATTTATCGAATCATCAATGAGTTGCCAGCACATGCCGATCAGGGTGAAACTGCCGATGGAAAAGCAAAAAGTTCTGAGGCGAGTCTCAGCCGTCTGGCGAGAATGATTGGTCTTGATCAACACTCTGCACCTATGTCTGATTGGGTCATGTTGGCCAGATATCTGCGTGCAAAACAACTGGATACAATCAAGCAGGCAGCAGATAAGGTCTTGTTAACAATGACAATGACAGAGACAGGTGTCACAATTATCGGTGCAGGTGTTGGCCGCTTTCTGGTGCGCGATGTTGCTTTGCAATGTGAACTGGAGTATCAGGATTTTACCGAGATCATTCATTTTGAAACGCAAGATCAGAATATATCATATGCAGCTGATTATGCGCCAGCTGTTGCGGTCGCCTGCTTGCTGCATAAGCAATTGTCATAACATTCAACATATCAGTCTGATATTGGAACCACTTTCTTACATTTATGTTTACATTGCATCAATTTCCAAAAATAGTTGAACTTGCGTATCTGGCGGACTCTGCCCGGTTGTTTAGTCCCTGGGTGAATGAACCCTGGGCAGTGTTTCTGGACAGCGGCTATCCTAATGCAAAGCAAGGACGTTACGATGTGCTGGCTGCCCGTCCTTTCTGTACGATTGTGACGCGAGGTGAGCAGACTGAAATCGATTCTGTTTCAGGGACCCGAATTTCGAGTGAAGACCCGTTTAAAATTGTTCGGCAGACATTAAGCCCACTTGTTCGCTCTTTTGAGCAAATACCTTTCAGTGCTGGTGCGATTGGTTATTTTGGTTACGATCTGGCAAGGCGTATCGAAAAATTACCTGTCATTGCAGAAGATGCAGAAGCGATTCCAGAGATGATGGTTGGTATCTATGACTGGATGGTGGTAGTCGATCATCAACAGCAGAAAAGCTGGTTGCTGGCTCAAGGACGTGATGTACGTACAGAAGCCTTGTGGGATACTTTAGTAGAGGATTTCAACAAATATCCTGATAATGAACCGGATCAGAATGAATTCAGACTAACGACGCCAATCCAATCCAATCTCGATTGGGGTAACTATTCACAAGCATTTGATAAAATTCAAAACTATATTTTTGAAGGTGATTGTTATCAAGTGAACCTTGCTCAGCGTTTTCATGCAAGATGTGAAGGTGATTCATGGTCGCTGTATCAGAAATTACGCAAAAGCAATCCAGCACCATTTTCAGCATATCTTAATTTCCCAGATGTTCAGATTCTAAGTTCATCGCCTGAACGCTTTGTTGCAGTGATTGATGACAAAATTGAGACCAAGCCAATCAAGGGCACACGTCCCAGAGGTGCCGATTCTGAACAGGATTTACAATTAATCAATGAATTGCGAACAAGCACAAAAGACAGAGCCGAAAATGTAATGATTGTTGATTTGCTGCGAAATGATATTGGTAAAAACAGTGCAATTGGATCAGTTGAAGTACCCAGTCTTTTTGATGTGGAAAGTTTTAGCACAGTCCATCACCTGGTTAGTACGGTAAAAGCAGAGCTGGAAGCGGATCGTCATGCTTTGCATCTGCTGCGTGGTTGTTTTCCCGGAGGCTCAATTACAGGTGCGCCTAAAATTCGTTCCATGGAAATTATTGAAGAGCTGGAGCCTCATCGTCGTGGTGTTTACTGTGGTGGTATCGGCTGGATTGGTTTTGATGGCAATATGGATAGCAATATTGCGATTCGAACCATGATTCGTTCTGATGATCAGGTACGCTTTTGGGCTGGCGGTGGCATCGTAGCAGATTCAGATGCAAAATCGGAATATCAGGAAACATATGATAAAGCCGCAGCACTGTTTACAGTGCTGGAACAGAGATTACCTGATTTGGAATAGACTTGCAAAGTAACATGGTCTGGGTGGTAAAAATTGGCGGTAGTTTAGCCAATAATGAGCGGTTAATCGACTGGCTCAACCTGCTTGCTAATTTGGATCAGGCAATCGTAATTGTCCCTGGGGGTGGAGCGTTTGCGGATCAGGTTCGCCGTTTCCAACTCAGGTGGCAATTCAGTGATGATGTTGCACACCAGATGGCAATACTTGCAATGCATCAGTTTGGTCTTATGATGGCTGATCTTGACCCAAGGCTTGATTATGCCGTTTCAGCGTACAATGTAGTAAAAAAACTGGATCAGGGATTTTCTACCATTATCTGGTTACCCTCGATTGAAGAATTACAACAGGATCGAGTTCCTGCCAGCTGGGACGTGAGCGCGGATTCGCTTGCTGCATGGCTTTGCTCCAAACTCAATGCAGACCGATTAATTTTGATTAAATCAGCAGAGACGTCTGTTTATAAAGAATGCTCAGTGCCGGCTTTGCAGCAAAATAACATTGTTGATCAAGCATTTGCAGAAATGATAAAGGGATTGGATTGTTCTTTGACTGTGCTTGGTCGCAATCAACTGGATCTGTTCCCGAGCCAGGTCGATAAGAATCGGTGATGTTTTGCAAGAATGAGGTCAAGCTGCAATGACTGACATAAAGACATAAAAAAACCGGCATTAAGCCGGTTTTTTTATGTCTTTTAATACGTTTTGTTCTTAGTGATTGAAATTTAGAGTTTTTAACTTATCAAGACCTTTTTGTGCTGATCCTGCAATTTTACCCATATGAGATGAAGCTTTGGCATCGTCGCCTTTTTTAGCAAACTTAACGGCTTGTTTAGCATGTGCCCAGGCAACTCTTAGCTTGCCACCTGCTTTTTGCAGTTTAGGTGCGTTGGCTTCACTGTTGATCTCCTTGAGTGAATCCAGAGCTGCTGTTAAATGAGCCAAAGCACCAGCCGCATCCCCTGCATTGGCTGCAGCGATACCTTCCTCTGCATGCTTAATTCCTTCTGCCAGAAATTTCGGATTGGTTTCCTTGCTGCTGTATTCACCTGCCAAGGCGCTTCCTGTTCCGAAAACGATGAACATTGCTGCAAAGATGAGTGGTAGAAGTTTTGTTGTAGATTTCATAGAGTATTTCCTCTTACTTTTTTGTTAAAGCGAATTAAAATTGTTGTCTTTTCAATCAAGCCCAGTTGAATAAACCTGGGGTCTGTTTACTAAATAGAAAAGCTAAAAAGAGTCATTTCGGGGTGATTTTAGCACGAATTAGCTGACAACATCCATACGATTTGCACGGTCAGAGAATATGCTTTAACACATGAATAACTCCTGAACTGTCTAATTTAGAATCGTTATTATTTTCATTAAAGCAGGGTAATGAAGCAAAACCGGTTGATTTTATTCAGAACCAGCTGAAGATTTTGAACTGGTCGTCACAGCTAGTCTGCAGGCTTTGTTGTTTTGAGAGAAAACAAATCAAGCCATTTTGTTTTAAAGAGACATTTGAGTCAGTAGACCGGGACCCTGGTAAATGAGTCCACTAAATACTTGTAATAGACTCGCTCCAGCAGATAACATTTCATTTGCACGCTGTCTTGTGGTGATGCCTCCACAGCCAATAATAACCATGTCCGTATTGACAAGCGATTTTAGATGACTGACTGCTTGCAATGATTTTTCAAACAACGGCGCACCACTCAAACCACCTTGTTGATCAGCATGAGGATAGCCTTCGACTCCTGTTCTTGAGGACGTGGTATTGGTTGCAATAATTGCATCCATGGCGTGGCATAATGATAAATCTGCAATTTGATTGAGCTGTTCAAGTGTACAATCGGGTGCGATTTTGATAGCAATGGGCACAGTTTTCTGATGTTTTTGTTCGAGCTCATGCCGGGTTTGAGATAACCCGGATAACAGTTTGTTCAGTTGTTCGCCAGCTTGTAATTCTCTCAATCCAGGCGTATTGGGTGAGGAGATATTGACAGTGATGTAATCAGCAAAACAATAGGCTTTTTGCAGGCCAATGTTGTAATCATCCAGCGCTGATTCAACAGGCGTAGCACGGTTTTTACCAATATTAATACCAAGGATGCCTTGATATCTTGAATTCTTAATTTGTTGAATGGCGTTATCAATCCCTTTGTTGTTAAATCCCATACGATTAATCAAGGCCTGTGCCTGTGGAATGCGAAATAATCTTGGCTGTGGATTGCCAGGCTGTGGCAATGGCGTAACAGTTCCAATTTCTATAAATCCAAAACCCAGGGCACTGAGGCCATCGATACAATCAGCATTTTTATCCAGCCCGGCGGCCAGCCCGATCTGATTCGGGAATGTGAGTCCCATTACGGTAACAGGGTTAGCTGGCAATGTTTGTCTGGCGGGGTTGAAGTGACCAAGGCGGCTTAATTGCTGGAGGGTAATCAGAGTGAGATGATGCGCGGTTTCCGGAGGCAGACGAAACAATAAAGCCCTTGCCAGGGGGTAGAGAACGTTAATGTGCATGAGTCGTTGTGCAGGGCTGAGTCAGTTGATTTGTCATATCAAGTTTGTTTCTGATTGTACGGATGTTGTCTGGGTTTAGATCTGCAATTCGCTTTGAGTCATTGCAGAGCGCGCCCCTGAAACCCAGGTAATCCGGATCAAGCTGAATCAATGTGTCAATATCTTCACATCTTAATGATCCGGCAAGACCGCAAAATAAATTGCAGTGTGCGGCTTCAGTGATAAATGATAACAAGGTTTGCTCCGTCACGAGTGAAGTT
>DRLZ01000025.1 GCA_011322755.1 Crenotrichaceae bacterium | reverse complement strand
CTTCATTAGTCGTGTTGTAAGGCTGGGTGCCCACCACACCCTAGCCGTATAGGACACTAATACTGTTTAAAAGTTCAATATAATATATAAAAAAAGCGAGCATAAATGCTCGCTTTTTTCACTAATCAGCAACCCGATAAATCAAAACCATTTCAGGCTACTCCATTAATTGTACCGCTATTGTGACAAAACAGAATCATTGTCAGGAAACTGACTGCGTGCAGGTGCAGCGAGGTTCACACCAGCAGCATCAGTGATCATAGCACTATTTTTATGCTGGAACAGTCCACCATAATTAGACAATGCCGTACCATTGGATGTGGCTAATGTGCCATTAAAGTAACGCTGCGCTGAAAAACCAATAACAGGTAGACCATGATAAGTTGTACCGTCATCTGCAACCATGCGATGACCTGCATTATTGGTAAAATCAGTAAGCAACCAACCATTATCAAAACTAACGTTGACTTTGTTCTGATCAGCAGTTTGACTACCTAACACATCTGTGTCATTAATATTGACAACATTTGCCTCAAAACACAAAACAGACTGATCAGGAATTACAACAGGTGTTGGTGAGAAATCGATCAATACTTCAGGTACCTCTGTTTTCTCTTCCCTATCCCACGCAGTGTAGGTTACAGGTTCACATGCCGATCCAAAAAAACTTTCAGTAAATGGAGCAGTAGCGCCTGCGTTAATACCAATATTCACATGGAATCTTTTAGTTGGCATTGTGTACACGAATGATGTTGCAGCTGCAATATTTGCTTCTGTTACATAGTCATTTTCCATCGTAGCATTCATCAACACAGCTGACACAGGATCAACTGACGTAGCACCTGCTCCAAGCCATGTAGAAGTAATCACTGAATTACCCGCTAGAATGTTACTTACTTTTGGAAGTACATTTCCTAAATTAGGCAGCAAGCTTGAAGGCTGTGTATGAAAAGCATCTGTACTTGAAAATGGTACAAAGAAATCTGACAACGCAACGGCGTCATAGCCATAATCAGAACCTTCGCTGACGTTAATCAACGACACCGTACCAAATAGACCACCAACCGGTTGTGCAACATTTATCGAACCCTGATTAAACCCGGCAGGAGGGTTGTTCCACGCACCTGTTGACCATGCAACAGACAAACTATTACAATCGGCAGGGACGCCATCGGCACCATGAAGCGCCCACGCTTCTGGTGTAAATGGATTCGGCGCTGCACCTGCAGGGGTACCATCTTTACTGTCAATAACAGTACCCATGTCAAACATTTCAATGTAGCCTTCACGTGTACGATCCAAACCAACACCTGCCCCATCATCCTGACCACCTTGAGCCGGATCATAAAGCTGATTACGGAATGCAACTCCACCAGCAGGAATACTCGGAGTAGTACATGACTTATCGGCAGTAATTAACCTCGCGCCGCCTGCATCATCAGCAACGATCGCACCAGTCCACACATCATTCGGCGACAAATACAAGTTAAAATCAAGGACTTCAATACTCGCTTTTGACTCGATAAAACGAACTTTAACTGCTTTTGTAAGATTTGTTGTATTAACAACTGTAACCAATGTATCGAAAGTACCCGCACCACTTTCCTGCACAGTGTAGTAAGGGTAAATTAAAACCTGTCCTAAACCATTAGGATTAACGCTTACAGCATTCGCAGCTGTATGCCCTAGTGTCGCTGCCACTGCTGCAGCTATGACTTTTTTCTTCATCAACATGCTCCTTAATTATTACCTTTTAAAATAGCCAAGCTTCATTGGAAACGGCACGCATACCAGCCACCCCCGTATTACGCTTTCAAAATTTATACTATCAATAGTCTGTCGTCAAGCCTTTAGATTATTTCTCAAGCAGATACCACCATTGTCCATCATCATGAATCCATTTTTCCTTGATGTTTCTGGTATTTTCAATTCCTTTCGGGGAATATTTATGCTGGATTTTGTACTTAACTGCTACTGTAATCTCACATATACCATCCTGACATTCTGATGATACCGGACTTGCATCCAGCCATTGAGTTGCTTTTCCAAAACGTCCTAGATAGACATTTTTCGGCACTGTTTCACGCGAACCAGGCGACAGGTATTGATATGCTGCAGAAAAATCCCTCTTCATCAACAACTGCCACCGCTGCGTGGCTCTGTCTTCTGCTCTTTGCTGATCAGTGCGTGTATCAAATATATTGTTTGAACAACCACCAACGGCCAAGACAAAAACAACCAGCACAACAGGCTTAATCAACTGCATTCCGAACTCACCAACCCTGGTTACCGCAACAAACATCCGTCCTTGAACTCCCCAGTATACCGCATTTCGGTCTACTGTTTCGCTCTATTTTAATATACACGGCTACACTATATGACAGTTTGGATTAAGTTACAACCCTAAGTTGCAGAAATATTTAAATTAATGCAATGTTTTATTCTCTTTAGTGGCTGTGTACCAATCAAACGCTGACTTCAACCATTTTTCTAAGATTGATTGAAACTGTGGACACCCAAAATACCCTTTTTAATTTGCAACCTATTAGAAATCTCTATATACCATCTTGAGCCTACTGAGCACAGAATCCGCAATGTATGTGAATGGGATACATAAGGATTGGGAGCACCGTCCAACGCATTGACCAAGCTGCACAGCAGCTTTTTGTAAGGCTGTTGATTCATCCGCTAATTGCTTCTGTTATTTCGGGACTTGCCCTTCAGTCTTGACTTACCCTGTAGTCTGTTCCGCGAGTTCGACAATGGTAACGACCGATTGTTTCTCCCATTTTGACTATTCGTATCAGCAACTTCTTCAACTTGCGTCGCAATGATGATTTCAGGCCATTGTTTTTGATCTTCTACCTGCAAATCGATTTTAATCAGCGATGGTAATTGTGTTTTGTCTTCCCAGTCATCATTCCAGTCTTCATCCTGGTCGGTCACTTCATCTTTTCCAAAATAGGATATTTCAAAAGTTTCGACATTGGATAACAAGGTTAAGGTTTCTGACAACTCAGCATCTTCATCAATTTCAGGGAAAAAAGGCTCAACCAGAACAACCAGATCCTGGCTGCTCCCATTTTTTTCCAGACCAAGCGCGAAACGCCATAAGCCACCCCGATCCTGGTTTGCCGGCAAGCCTGCTACAAAAATAATATTATGTTGATCACCTTGAAATGAAAATTCAGCTTCAGCTTCATCAGAAAAATCATCAATAACAGGGCGAGCGTTTTCCAGATAAGAGCGCAGAAAGTTATGTACGACAAACTGATTGCCATTGGCTGATGCCAGCGACTCACCCGCACTCCAGCTTCTGGCGCCCGCTCTGAATGTTGACATTAACAAGGTCATCATTACACCCAACAACGTCAATGCAATCAGTACTTCTACCAGGGTAAACCCCTGGATAGCTTGCTGTTTAAACCGCTTCATTCCTGGCTTTGCTTTCAAAGACTCATTCTGTTTTAGTTAAACGTCTGTCGTCATTTTAGCAAGAATCAACCCGTAAGAAGCAATGTAACTTAGAGTCTGAATAAACGTTTATTTAACCTCATTGCTCACAAACCAGGGCTTGCCTTTCTCATCCAGATACAATTTCTGCATTTCTTCCTGCGTGAGCGGCCGTGAACCGATGCGACCAAAAACTGCAATCTGATGACCTGTTTCATCCACCGCCCGATCACGATCAAGACCTTTTGATACTGACAATGCAGGATACGCTGTTTTATATGTGGCAATTAATTGCGGCTTTGGTTCCGGACTAAAGCCATAAAATTTTGGCTGAGTATCCGGCGAGGTGAGTTGAAGCACTTTCAGTCCGTTTTGACCATCGGCAACATAAGCAAATAGACTGGCATTGGTGCTGGCGACAACTATATCCCTCGCATCATTCAGCTGACCATTTGCATTAAACAGCTCAAGCAGTTTTGGCTGCTCTGGTTTTTCGACATCGATGATCGCTATACCTTGCTTACCCGCGGCAACATAGGCGTAAGTTCGCGCAACATAAATGCGATTGGCATTATCAAGCTGGATATGTGCTTGCTCGACCTGTTTTGGCTGCTCTGGATTGGTGACATCAAACACATGGATACCACTGGCATCGGTCACAAATAAATAGCGAAACTGCAATGCGCTGGCTCTGGCATTTTTCAAAGGAACAACCGCGACAAGTTTTGGCTGGGCTGGTGTGTCCATGTTCAGGACAACCAGGCCTGCATCAGCTGCAATGTAGACATAATGACCACCAATAGTGACATGACGCGCACCATTGAGAATGCCATTCTCATTCCATGTCAGCTTGCGCTCCAGAAAGTTGTTGCGCGGCTCGCCATCGGACAAGGTATTAATATCTGTCAGAATCAAGCCTTCCTCAGCATCGGTAATCAGCGCATAGTTGTACAGTGGATGGAATGCCTGCTCCAGATTGGTTTCCAGAATCAGTTTTTCCATTGCCTTGTCATCAAGACCATACCGTCCTTTATGTTGTCGATCCGGATGAATTGGTTGATTGGTCGGCAACACAACACAGGTGGCATTTTTACTGTCAATCTGGGTATCGTGTCCCAATGGAGAAAATGGCGCACTGATAAACCGCTGGGAGATGCCTTTATTGGCAATGCCCGCAACATCGTAGGCTTGCATGCCGTTACTGCCTTCTGCAACGTATAAATACTCTCCTCTCAATTGTAAACAGCCAACTGAACCACTGCTGTGCGGATAGGCTTCTGTCAAAACTTTGTTATTGCTCTGATGATCCTTATACCAGTCAGGGTAGGCGTATCTGTGCAAATAACTGCCAATGACGGCTTGCGGCTCATCCCATTCGGTTACACGGATTGCATTAATATCACCTTCTGTACCAACCCAGGTGTTATAACCTACGAAATTAACAAAGTTTGTTCCTTGCAACAATAACTGAGCCATAATCGCGTTGTTGTCATTCTCCTCTGACAAATGGCAATCTGTACATTGCTTTGTTTCGGTTTTACGCACTGTATGCGGAAAATGCGGCGCAAATGCCTGTGAACTATACCCACTGGCGGCAACCGGCGGCTGTTGGATATAGATTTTTTCACGGTTTGCATTGGTAGACGATAACACCAAAGCTGACGATGAACGCACCGGTACAATACGATTCCCTTTGGCAGGCCCATGTTTGCCCAGTTGAAACATCTGGTCGCGTACCACTTGCGGGTTGTAAGTTGCATAGTTGCGCGTTTCACCACCCTCGTATTTGTTGCGCTCTGTTTTCCAGTTGGCCTGGATCGGCAAATGACAACCTGCACAACTGGTCATCCATGATGTATGACAGGTAAAACACGCCATTTTTTCATTATCATGCGCACGGTTTTCCGGAATAACATCAACATTCCATTGCTGTTCCTTACCTGTGGACATCAACTTGGCGCGTGCTGCTTTGGCATTGTAATCAGGATGATCTTTGTTAATACTGTCTTTAACCAGCGAAACCTGCCACTCCAGATTATTATCCAGCGCAGAGCGTTGATAGAGTTTTCCGTCCCGCCATTCAAAGCGCCGCTTACCATCCGCATTACGAAGCAAACGCAAATCGCTGCCTCCCGGAGGCGCTGCAGGTCCACTGGTTAGCAGAGTTGGATAGGCATCCACAGTACCATGACAATCGATACAATCAATTTCAATCGCTTGCGCAACTTCACCATAGATATGTCCGTTACCGTGTGAATCCTGGGCAAAATGACAATCCATGCAGTGCATACCAGCATCCATATGAATCGATGCCATATGCACTGCTTTTTTGAATTTGTCGGGATCTGCATCAGACACAGGCTGGCCATCTTTATCCAGTAAGGTTCCGTCACGATCGCGTTTAAATATGGCGCGGAAATTCCAGCCATGACCGTGATAATCAGCAAACTGGGTGTCTTTCAGCTGAGGATTTAATTCACTGACTTTATCCAGAAATTCCGTATCACTCCACTTGCCGCGAATTGCAGCTTCTTCAGGGTTGCGCT
>DRLZ01000024.1 GCA_011322755.1 Crenotrichaceae bacterium | reverse complement strand
GTGCAATTATGACCAGCTTACCCGTATCTATCTCAATGATGGTGCTGGCAACTATACTGATAGCGGCCAGAGGATAGCGGAATTTGATTACACTCTTTCCATTACTCTGGGTGATATAGATGGTGACGGCGATCTGGATCTGGTGGGCAATAACAGGGATGTCAGCCGTGTCTACCTTAATGATGGTGGCGGAACCTTCACCAATAGCGGCCAGCGTCTGGTAGCGCGCTATACCCGGGACATCGCCTTGGGTGACGTGGACGGTGACGGTGATCTGGATCTGGTGACGGGCAACAATGCTGGACAAGCCAACCGGATTTTTATCAACGATGGACTCGGCACCTTTACCGATAGTGGCCAGGCACTGGGTGCCAATGACACCTTCGCTATTGCACTGGGTGATGTGGACGGTGACGGCGATTTGGATCTGGTGGCAGGCAATAATAATCAAGCCGATCGTATCTATCTTAACGACGGTTTCGGCAATTTTACCGACAGTGGCCAGACCCTGGGAGCAAACCGCTCGGTTTCTGTCGCTCTGGGTGATGTGGACGGTGACGGCGACCTGGATCTGGCAGTGGGTGATGTATTGAAGTCTGACCGGGTTTTCCTTAATGATGGTATTGGCACCTTCACCGACAGCGACCAGACCCTGGGGGCGTCCTTTCCCACACTCTCCGTCACTCTGGGTGATGTGGACGGCGATGGCGACCTGGATATGGTGACGGGCAACGACCAACGTCAAGCCAATCGGATTTTTATCAACGATGGGGTCGGCACTTTTACCGATAGTGGTCAGGCCCTGGGGATGAATGATACACACGCTATCGCCCTGGGTGATGTGGACGGCGATGGTGATCTGGATCTGGTGACGGGCAATTACTACGCGGCTAATCGAGTCTATCTCAATCAGATCTACTAAATAAGGAGAACCACCATGAATTGCTCTCGTTTCCGCATTCTTGTATTAAGCGCCATATTTGCCCTGCTTGCGGCCTGTGGAGGTGGGGGTAACGGTAGTGGAGGTGGTGTTGGTGACAGTGGCCCATCAGGAGGAGGAGAGGAGAACAGCGATAGTAATCCGCAAAAGGATGTCGGCTGGCTCTGGTCAAATCCGTTGCCTCAGGGAAATACGCTTTTTTCAGTTACGTCCGGTAATGGTCGGATTGTGGCGGTTGGTAATTATGGACGAATTATTAGCAGCACCAATGGTACCGACTGGAATATTCACGATCCCGGGATTAGCCAGGAACTGCATTTTGTTGAATGGACAGGTAGTGAATTTGTTGCGGTTGGATCGGATGGCAATATTCTTCGCAGCACGGACTGAATAAACTGGTCTCGAACCACAGCGCCGAATGCATCTGCTTCCTTATGGGGTGTGGTTCGAGGTGATTTGCAATATATTGCTGTGGGAAGTTCCGGTTATATCATCAGCAGTGCGAATGGCACGGTCTGGACAGAGCAGGCATCGAATGTTTCCGCTGAGTTAAGAAGTATTGCCTACAATGGCAGTCTGTTTGTTGTGGTTGGCCAGGGGGGAGTGATACTCACAAGTCCGGATGGGGTAGCCTGGACTCAACGAAGCAGTAATACAATCAGTGGCCTTGAGCAAGTGCACTGGAATGGCAGAGAGTTCCTTGCGCTAGGAAGTTATGGAGCTGTTCTGAGAAGTAGTGACGGCATCAACTGGAGCAATGAAACATCCGGTGCCGCTCTCTATAGTGTTGTCTGGGATGGTGCTCAATATGTAGCAGTGGGACAATCGGGCAGTATTTTGACCAGTAGTGATGGCGTCACCTGGACAGTACAGTCTTCAGGAGTCGTGGATTCCCTTGCAGGTATAACCTGGGATGGGGCACGTTATATTGCCGTTGGCACCCGAGGTGTCATTCTCGACAGTACGAATGGTGCTTCTTGGGCAAGTCGTTCATTCAGTGTGACTACTGAAGAGCTGAGATCCGCGGTCTGGAATGGCAGCGCTTATATTGTTGTTGGAATGAATGGGGTAATACTGAGCAGCCCGGATGGAATGCACTGGAGTCCAGAAGCATCTGGAACCACGGAGAACCTTTATGATATTGCCAGCAATGGTAGTCAGATGGTGGCAGTTGGAGCAAACAATACGATTATTTACAGCAATGATAACGGAGCCAGCTGGATTGATTCTTCGTACTCGGGCAACAGCGATGTTAACAATATCATTTCGGTGCTCTGGAACGGCTCCTTCTATCTTGCGACCGGTACAAGAGGTTTGATACTGACCAGCGTGGACGGGATTAATTGGGTGAGACAGGTATCTGGTGTAACTGACACGGTTATACAGGCAGCCTGGAATGAAAATATTTTTGTTGCCGTTGGATATAATGGAACAATTATTGCCAGCCACGATGGAGTCTCCTGGACACAAAGCTACTATAATGGAAATAATAACCTTAGAGATATTATCTGGGATGGAGGCAAGTTTGTTATCGTTGGTGATGCTGGAACTATTATCAGCAATCCGGATGGCCTGATATGGACAGCACAGGTCAGTGGTACAGATTCTACTTTACGTGCCATTGCATGGAATGGGACTCAGTACCTGGTTATAGCCAATAACAATTCGCCATTGCTTGAGAGCAACGATGGTGAGAACTGGTCAGTGAGCGCATTTCCTGGTGCTGGTGAAAGTCGGTTTACTAATATTTATGTTGGTGGTGGTTATATCCTGGCCCTTGGTGATTACGGGCAAATTTTGCGTAAAAAGAATTGAAACTATTAACCCGGCAACAAAGAATATGATGATTCTCTCGTTAGTATTGAGCATGAGGGTTACCTCTTTATGTGTTTTGACGGTTTGGTTCGCACCACCATCAAAACCGGTAACCCTCTCTTTTTTTAACTACTGAGTGTCAGATCTGGTCTGAACTACTACAGCTCAATTCCTGAGGCGGTTTCTACTCTTTTCTGGCTCATTAGCCCGGCGTTGTTCACCAGGGTATCTAGACGATCATGTTTTCTTCTAAACTTTTCCGAAAACTCAACAATAGAAGCTTGTGAGGAAAAATCGCACATCAGCAAGTCGATATTATCATTTTTCGAATATTCTATAACTTCTCCAAGCGCTGCTTTTCCTCGCTCTTCATCCCTTGCGACCACAACAATGGTTGCACCCATTTTTGCTAGCTCTTTTGCTGTTACTAATCCAATTCGGATGTGCTTCCCGTAACTATGCAAACTTTTCCATTTAGGTTATTCATGCGCGTATCCTTTGGGTGGTACTAATTGATATCCGCCATAGCGCCCCTGGCAACTCATATTATCAGGTTACTACCGGGAGTTCTGACTTTTATCATTTTTGTAAGGCGCTAGCATTACATCTGTCCCTTCCCTATCCCATTTTGCGGTGATCAAATTTTCACTCAATATTTTCCGAACGATAGTAGCTGAATTGCCCGGTTTCTTTAAGAAAATTGTTAATGACTCACTTCCGCCAAGACCAAACCCTACGATTTCCTCTCCTGGGTTCATGTGTTGGCTAATAACGTCATTGTTCATTGGGACGTCTTTCTTGATGCCCGTATGGCTTGGTATTTCATTTTCCATACTGTGTCTCCTTACGGTTTCTCGAGTATTTTTATGCCTTAAAAGATTTACTATTTATGCTGTTGAGTTAATTGTTTTTTATTGCCTTTTTGCTAGTGAAGAGGCTTATTCCCTGCCTCAGCTATATTTCTTTGGGTTTGCTCACCGCTATAGGGGTTAACCCGACGATGCTGTACGCGGGCTAACCCTGAAGCGTCGGTTGTTATTCTTCTTGAATTTGAATAACAATCTTTCCTCGGGTGTGGCCTGACTCGCTCTTCTCGTGGGCTTTGGCGACATCGTCTAGGCGGAAAACGCTGTCAACTTCAACGGTAATATCTCCAGAATCAATTAGATTAGAAATTTCCGATAATTGGCCTGAGTTGGCTTGAACAAAGCAAAAGTTAGCGCTTACTTCATGCTTGGCTGCAAGCTCTTCGTTTGGAATTTCCGCGATTGAAATCAGGCACCCACCTTTCTTTAAAGTTGCCCAGGATTTTTCTAAGACTTCGCCACCCATGGTGTCGAATACGATGTCTAAATCTGCCAATTTAGAGAAATCTTGCTGGGTGTAGTCGATCACTTCATCGGCACCGATGCTTTTCAAAAACTCAATATTTCGACTAGATGCGGTGGTGTACACGGTAGCGCCTGCTTGTTTGGCAAGCTGGATTGCTGCAATGCCTACGCCACCAGCTCCAGCATGAATCAGAACACGATCGCCTTGTTTCAATTGGCCGATATCATTCAAGGCCTGCCATGCTGTTAGTGTGACGAGCGGTACAGCTGCTGATTTTTGCCAGCTTAGTGTTTTAGGTTTTGACGCGATTTCATTTGCCGATACAGTGATGTACTCAGCATATGCGCCATTTTTTGAAAGGTCTGGGCGAGCGTACACGGCATCGCCAACACGCCATTTTTCGACATGCTGACCAACAGCGGCAACTTCGCCCGCGAAATCCCAACCTAAAGTTAGAGGAAGTGTGTGAGGAATAACTTCAGCCAAGTAACCTTCGCGAATTTTCCAATCGACAGGATTTACTCCCGCAGCATGAACTTTGATTAAAACCTCACCTGCAGCTGGTTTTGGTACCGTAATGCTTTCCAATTCCATTTGTTCTGATCCTCCGTAGTTGTGAATTCGTACTGCTCTCATTTGGCCTTCATTCATAGTGCTCATTGCATTCTCCATTTGCGCCGTAACTGGCGACTTGATTAACTTACCTAACTAAAAGTGTGTGCTTTATTTACATCGCAGGAACAGTCTAAACAGGAAAATGCCGCTTGATTAGACATCTCTAATGCACTAGTCTGTTTCCATATGCTCAACAATGGACGTTAATATGCCTCTCTAT
>DRLZ01000023.1 GCA_011322755.1 Crenotrichaceae bacterium | reverse complement strand
GGGCTGGTGTCCATGGTCAGTGCACCGTAGTTTTTGGTGGGTATGCCTCGGGATGTCTTTGTATGCCCCATTCTCCTGAGTGATGATTTATTCACATAACCCAGATTTGAACAACCTATTGCGGTAAAGCCAACTACGACTAATACAATAAGCATGAATAACAGAGATGCCTGCTTACTCAATATTTTGAACATAACGATCACCTTAATGAATCCCTATATCCCCGCCCTCATTGTATAGCTTAGTCAATAAATTGACAAATGTTAGACGACAGAGAGGTTATGGCGAGATGATGTGTGATCAAATTGAATGATCAGGTGGTTACTATTGGAGTGCTTAAATATGTTGTTTCAAGACTCAAGGCTGTACTTATGCCTGACATGCGCGACTTCAAGACGGCACAGGATGCAAGCTCATGGTTTCACAGCGGCTAGAAAAGCTCGTTTAATCTATGGGAGAAGTTGAGATTTTGAAATCCCTGTGAAACCAATATCTTACCTCTTGTTATCCGCGATGAAATCTCAGATTCAGGTTGCAATAAAAGCTGTAATATAGATTCGTCTTGCGTTGAAATACAGGTGTTGTGCAACAACAGTTAGTCGCGAAGATTTTCCAGCGCACGAATTCTGTCCTCGAGAGGTGGGTGGCTGCTAAAGAGCCTGGATAACCCACCACCAGCACTAATTGCAAAGGCTTGAAATTCTGCCGGAATGGTCTCGCTTGATGCGCCTTGCAGGGCGCGTAGTGCATTGATCATTTTCTGACGACCGGCGAGGTTTGCTCCGCCTTTATCAGCGTGGAATTCACGCCAGCGTGAGAACCACATGACAATCATGCTTGCCAAAAATGATAACACAATCTGAGCTACCATTTGGGTTGCGAAATATCCCATGCCGCGTCCATTTTCCGAGCGAAATACAGCACGGTCAACAACATGGCCGATGATGCTGGCAAGGAAGTAAACAAACGTGTTTACGACACCTTGTATCAGGGTTAATGTCACCATGTCTCCGTTGGCAACATGGCTGATTTCATGCCCAACTACGGCTTCAACTTCATCCTGGGTCATGCTTTGTAATAATCCCGCGCTAACTGCGACCAGTGCGTTGTTTTTGTTTGCGCCGGTGGCAAATGCATTGGGCTCAGGTGTGTTAAAAATGCCGACTTCCGGCATCCCAATACCTGCTTGTTTTGCTTGTCTCGAAACAACTTCAAGCAGCCATTTTTCAGTTTGATTGGTTGGTTGGTCAATGACTTGCACCCCCATACTGCGTTTTGCCATGGTTTTTGACATGAACAGCGAAATGATTGAACCTGTCATACCGATAACGGCTGACATGATTAATAATGCGGGTAAATTCAGGTCAACCCCGTTCTGGTAGAGCATGGAATCAAGCCCGAAGACACGAAACAAAATCGTGATCACCAGTAGAATTGCGGCGTTAGTTGCCATGAATAACAGAATTCGAGTCATATTGGTCTATCTCCTTACAGTCGATTTGCTTATGATATGGGGTTGAGTATTAACAATTTCAATCCCTGGTTGTGAGATTTTTTGTACAGCCATCAATTGATGTCGTGCTTCAATGGCTTGCATTATCATCATCTTATGGTAGTTATGAGTCAGTATTCAGATGTTAGGTCTTGTGGAGAGAACCGCTCAATTTGATGAAATCATCAGGCAACCTGGGTGGTTGAGTGACTAACAAACTTTATAATGGGTGGAAGGTATGATTATACAATCACATATGACAAAAATCTGTTTGCTCTTGGCAACGCTATTTCCGTTTGTAGTCGTTGGGCAACCTCGCCCTGACTGGTTAAAACAGATTACATTGCCTGACGGGTTTAATATTTCCATCTATGCCGATGATGTAGAAAATGCACGTTCACTTGCTCTGGGTAATGATGGTGTGGTTTATGTTGGTACTCTGAGGGCAGGAAATGTTTATGCACTCCGGGATACAGATGGAGATGGGGTTGCAGATCAACGATTTGTCATCGCGCATGATCTGACTATGCCAAACGGAGTGACTGTGCTAAACGGTGCGCTTTATGTTGCAACAGTGACACAGTTGTTGAGATGGAAACATCCTTCCGCAAATCTGGAGGCATTGCCAAAACCTGAAGTGCTGGTCAATGATTTCCCTGATGATGAACGACATGGCTGGCGTTATTTAAAAGCAGGACCAGACAAACATTTGTATGTGACAATCGGTGCGCCATGTAATGTATGCAAAAAACCCAAGCCTGTTTATGCCACTATTATGCGCATGAATGCTGAAGGTGGTGAGCGTGAGATCTTTGCAAAAGGCGTCAGAAATAGTGTCGGTATGGATTGGCATCCGCAAACAGCCGAGCTGTTTTTTAATGAAAATGGTAGAGATATGCTGGGTGATGATATACCACCTGACGAGCTTAATCATGCACCAAAAACAGGAATGCATTTTGGGTTTCCATATTGTCACGGTGTTGCAATTGCAGATGAAAAATACGGTAAGAAAAAACCGTGTCATCAACTCCAGTCGCCAGCCTGGAGCTACCCTGCTCATATTGCGCCATTAGGATTGCATTTTTATCGAGGCAAGTCATTTCCGATAAAATATCAAGGGCAGGCATTTGTTGCTCAGCATGGATCATGGAATCGTACTGTACCGCATGGTTACCGCATTGCCATGCTTCAGTTTAAGAATAACCAGCCGCTTGCTGAAACAATTTTTGCTGAAGGTTGGTTGCTGGCGGATGGTGAGGTTTTAGGGCGTCCGGTGGATATTCTTGAGTTACACGATGGCAGTCTTCTGGTTTCAGATGACAAGCGCGGTGTGATCTATCGTATTACGTACACAGAGGAAAAATAGTGGATAAAAAGTTTGAACTGCTGGACAAAAAAGTCGGTTTTCAAGGGTTTTTTCGTCTGGATGTCCTCAAAGTCCGGCATGCCTTATTTGAAGGCGGGTGGAGTCATCCGCTTGAACGTGAGCTGTTTCAGCGTGGTGAGTGTGTCGCTGCTGTTTTGTACGATGCGGTCAGGGATCAGCTGGTTCTGATCGAGCAGTTCAGGGTTGGCGCGATGGAGTATGACGATAAACCGTGGCTGCTGGAGATTGTTGCTGGTGCGATCGAGTCTGGAGAGACTCCTGAGCAAGTTGTGGTTCGCGAAGCACTTGAGGAATCAGGCTGTGAGGTTCTGGATTTGATCCCTGCGCATGTTTTTTACACAACACCTGGGGGTTCCTCAGAGCGTATCCATTTGTACTGTGCTCGTGTAGATAGTGAAAATGCAGGCGGTGTTCACGGTTTGCGTTCTGAAGATGAGGATATTCGTGTTTTTACGGTGAGTTTTGCTGAGGCAATGAAATTACTCGCAGATGGACGCATTGCATCGGGGATACCACTGGTTGGCTTATACTGGCTCGCTCAGCACAGAGAGCAGCTGAGAGAGCAGTGGGGGAATGGTGAAGATGGTGATGAATCGCAGTCTGATGCGGGATGCTAACTGCAGTACTTGTCCGACGATTACCTGTGAATCACTTTGTTCCTGATTTTATCAGTTGTGTTTTAAGGATTAAACAGCAGAGCTGGTGTAGGCGTAATCGTCATGAATACAATCATTCGTCGTTGCATATAGACGTGTCGAAATGGAATATAGTATAATATCCTGTTCGATGAGCTTGCTGTCTTTCAGCGCTTAATCCTAATGATGACTGTTATCCGGGGAGACTATCATGGCTAGTTTGGAAACTCCAGTTTGTGACTTTGGTGCAATTCCAGCCGATTTTTCATTACCTGGAACAGATGGAAAAATCTGGACTCTGGATGATTGCAAAGGAGAAAAAGGTTTGTTGGTGATGTTTATTTGCAATCACTGTCCGTATGTAAAAGCTGTGATTGAGCGCATTGTACGCGACACCAGAGAACTGGATGACTATGGTATTGGCTGTGTAGCGATTATGTCGAATGATACTGTCGGATATCCGGATGACTCTTTTGAAAAAATGAAGGAATTTGCAAACCAGCATCAGTTTAATTTTCCCTATCTGCTTGATGAGACTCAGGCTATCGCAAAAGCATATGGTGCTGTGTGTACACCTGATTTTTTTGGATACAACAGGAATTCACAGTTGCAGTATCGCGGACGTTTGGATGAAAGTAGAAAAGAGTCTGTTGCAGGGGCAAAACGCGAGCTGTTTGATGCAATGAAACAAATTTCCCAAACTGGACACGGACCGAAACATCAGATTGCCAGCATTGGCTGTTCTATCAAATGGCGTGAATCCTGATCGTTTTTTGTTATTCACATCAAACATCGATGTGGATTCTGGAATTAATAATTAGCACACTGACTAAATCACAATAAAGGC
>DRLZ01000022.1 GCA_011322755.1 Crenotrichaceae bacterium | reverse complement strand
GCGGATGGACAGGTCGATGCATTCTGGGAGCAGGAGTTGAATTTATACGATGTTGCTGCTGGGGCGGTGATTGCGCAAGAGGCTGGCGCAACAGTGACCGACTTTCAAGGTAATCAAGGGATATTTCCTAAGCAGATATTGGCAACGAACGGAAAAATATTCGAGCAATTATTACCGTTTATGTGATCCATACCAGTCAAGTTGTTTAAAAAAACAGTGAAATTTTCAGCAGACCATATCTATGCACTCGATTTTGATGGCGTTATCTGTGATAGCGCAGTTGAAACCGGTATTACAGGCTGGAAGGCCGCAACACATGTCTGGAATGAGATGACAGGTGTGTTGCCTGATCAGGTGTTGCTGGATGCTTTTCGTCGTGTTCGTCCGGCTTTGGAAACTGGGTATGAAGCAATTATTATCATGCGGTTACTCTATCAGGGAATCCACCATGATCGGTTGCTTGACAATTACGCCAAGCAGATCAAAACAGCGATTCAAAATGAAAATCTGAATATCGAAGCGCTCAAAGAATTATTTGGAAAAACCAGGGATACATGGATAAAGAATGACTTGCAAGAATGGATAGCGATGAATCCATTGTTTCCTGAAATGGCTGAAAAACTAGAGAAACTCAATACCTTTGCAACATGGTATATCGTCACAACCAAACAAACACGGTTTGTAAAACAGATTTTGCAGGCAAACAAGATTGAGTTGGCAGACGCGTGTATTTTTGGGCTGGATCAAAACATGAGCAAGCCCGAAGTACTCTTGTCTTTACTTGGAAAATATCCTGACCAGACGATTTGCTTTGTTGAAGATCGATTACCGACACTTGAAACCGTGATTCAGCATCAGCAGTTACAGGATATCAGGCTTTATCTGGCGAGTTGGGGATACAACACGGCACAAGACAGACAAGCAGTGACGAATCGTCCGATGACATTAATCAATACGCATCAGTTTCTTGCTTAGGCTAACTGATTAGAAAACCACCCGGGATGGAGCCATACCATCCCGGTATTCCTCAACGAAGCGATTGACGCATATGATTAATGCGCAACCGATAACTTTGCGCCTTTGCTTTGACCAATATCACTGAGTAGCTGACCAAACCAGTCAACATCAATATCAAACGCTTTTCCACCTTTAATGCGTGGAAATTCAATTGCACGCAGAATATTACCACGTTCTTCATCGTGACCGATGACTCCGGATTCACGTCGAAAAGCACATTCAACAGCGAGGTCAGCGCATGATTTGATGATTCTGATGTCTTCGACATTTGAAGCAGATGCGCGTGCGAAATAACCTGATTTTTGTATTAGGGTTTTCTCTGCACCAATCATTTCGGCAAATTGCTCACCAAACCATTTTCCAGGGTTGACTGCATCCAGTTTCACGTGCCCAAAGGCATCCCTGGGCACTTCCTCGCCTTTTGCCTGCATTTCAGCCACAATTGATTCAACGCCAGCGCCTTCAGAAACAAAAATATTCACACAGTCAACGTCATCCATTACTGAGCGCAGGCGCTGAGCTTCAGCAGCAAGATCAATTTCCATTTCAGGGATAAAAACACCGTGAACTTCGTAAGTCATGCGATCCAGACCTAATTCAGGTAGCCAATGTTTTTGATCCAGCAGCTTTCGGTATTCAGTTGCTGTTGCCGCTGTAAGCCAGCCGCAACTGCGGCCCATCACCTCATGAACAATCAACATGCGTGGATTGGAATTGTTTTCTGCAACGACATTTTGAAAATAACGAGCACCTTGTTCCGCAGCAGTCCAGGCGCCAAGTGATTGTTTGATCGGGATCACGTCATTGTCGACGGTTTTGGGTAAACCAATTACAGTCAGGCCATAATCATTGTCAGCCAGGAATGCAGCTAGATCTGCAGCGGCAGTATTCGTATCGTCACCACCAATCGTATGCAGAATATCCACGCCGTCTTGGATGAGCTGGTCAGCTGCCACTTTTTGTGGGTTTTCGCCTTCTTTTACCAGCCCCCGTTTTATACAATCATCAACATTGGTTAGCTTAACCCGGCTGTTGCCAATGAGTGAGCCGCCAAATTGATGAAGCAGACCTGCTTTTTCCCGAACCTGAGGCGTTACCGTGTAAGCATCGCCAAGTAATAGTCCTTTGTAGCCGCTGCGATAACAGATAATCTCAATTGAAGGGTCGATTTCTGTGTAGCGCTCGATGAGGCTGCCAATGGCTGAATTGAGGCATGGTGCTAAACCACCAGCGGTTAGAATTGCAACTTTTTTTGGAGTATTCATGAGTAAATGTATCTGTTTTATAAATGTTGGTGAATGATGTTAGAACCTGTACAAGAGTGTGGACAGATTCTAAAAAATATGTTCGTTGCATTATTACAATGCGCGAACAATGTACACTTTTTTGCTGAGTGAGTCAGGTGTTATTTTTTCAACAAGAGTGAATCTGGTTCCTGATCTCTGCATTGCACTCTTGTGTGATAGTTGTCATGATGGCATTTATTTAACATGGTATGGTGATTGCTTTGGCGCAATATTTTGAAATTCATCCAGACGATCCACAGCTAAGGTTGATTCATCGCGCAGTGGACATATTGAATGATGGTGCGGTGATTGCCTACCCAACGGATTCTTCATATGCACTTGCCTGTCGCGTTGATGACAAAAAGTCTCTGGAGCGTATCCGTGCAATCAGACAGTTAGACAATCAGCATAATTTCACGCTGGTTTGCCGAAATATGGCAGAAATAGCCAAGTTTGGTAAGATTGCGAACGATGCGCACCGGATGATCAAGGCGCTGACACCTGGACCTTATACTTTCGTATTGAAGGCAACGCGTGAATTGCCAAAACGATTGCAGCACGCAAAGCGTAAAAGTGTTGGATTTCGAATACCAGACCATAAAGTTGCACTTGATCTTCTTGACAATCTTGATGCGCCCTTGTTTAGCTCAACATTGATTCTGCCAGGAACAAGTGATGCGCTTGAGATGCCCTGGGAAATCCGTGAACAACTTGAACATCAGATCGATTTAGTGATTGATTCCGGTTACATTGGATATCAGCCGACAACCATTATTTCGTTTATGGAGGATACACCTGAGGTTTTTCGTTATGGCAAAGGAAAATTGACTGATTTTCTTCAAACCTGAGCGTTTGCTTCAGGTACAATAACGTGATGGATGCTACTGTCGCACAAAAATTCGCTATTTGGGTATTACCTGTTCTATTTGCAATTACCGTGCATGAAGTAGCGCATGGCTGGGTTGCTAAAAAACTGGGTGATAATACCGCCTGGATGCTGGGTCGGCTGACCTTGAATCCGGCTAAGCATATTGACCCGGTGGGTACGATTCTGGTGCCTGGACTGCTGTTTATGACATCCGGAATGATCTTCGGCTGGGCCAAACCAGTGCCTGTTAACTGGCGTAATCTGCACAACATTCGACGGGATATGTTTCTGGTCGCACTTGCCGGGCCAGCTGCTAATCTGGTCATGGCCATTATCTGGGCAATTCTGGCAAAAATTGCAATCGAAGCACAAGTTGCCTATTTTTCAGTCCCGCTGGCGCTAATGGGAATGGCTGGAGTGCAAATCAATCTGTTGTTGATGGTGATTAATTTACTGCCAATACCGCCACTGGACGGGGGGCGCATACTCAATGCAGTATTACCACTTTCCTTGTCACAAATCTATCAACAGATTGAGCCATTTGGGTTGATTATTATGGCAGGGCTTCTATATACAGGGTTGCTTGGAGGGCTCTTGTTGCCGGTTATGGATTTTTTCAATCAGAGTATCCTGTTAATGACCGGGTTGAAATAATTGTCTGTTGAAGCGATATCGCCTGATATAAAAGCGACACAACAACAGCAGGAAGTGCCTGAGCCACCTTTGGCAATTGTCAATGGTGAACCTGTTCTCGATCTTCCGGATGATTTGTATATCCCGCCAGACGCACTCGAAGTGTTGCTGGAAACATTTGAAGGTCCGCTGGATTTATTACTGTATTTGATCAAGCGCAAGAATCTGGATATTCTGAATATACCGATTGCTGAAATAACCCGTCAGTACATTGGTTACATCAACTTGATGCAGGTATTAAGAATCGAGTTGGCAGCTGATTATCTGTTGATGGCGGCAATGCTGGCAGAAATTAAATCGAGATTGTTACTACCAAGAGTCGGTGATGACGAAGAGGATGAAGACGATCCGCGCGCTGAACTGATTCGACGCTTGCAGGAATATGAAGCGTTTCGGAACGCTGCCAGCGATCTCGAAGAATTGCCACGCATGCAGCGCGATACTTTTCAGGTCAATGTTGCAACAGATCATATCTCAGCCATCAAGCGAGAGCCCAGTGTTGAGCTTGAGCAGGTACTGCTTGCTTTTCAAGATGTATTGCGAAGAATGGATCAGTCGGCACACCATCAAATTATGCTCGAACCATTATCAGTTCGTGACCGTATGAGCTCAATATTGGAGCACCTAAAACATGGCTCGCTTCTCCCTTTCATCAGTTTATTCGACAGTCGTGAAGGTCGTTCGGGGATTGTGGTCTCGTTTCTTGCCATCCTCGAACTTGCGCGAGAAGGATTGGTCGAAATTATCCAGTCCGAACCCTTCAGCGAAATCCAGGTTCGTAGCAGAGCTGCCTGAACCACAGGATGAGGTTGTTTCTGACAGCCGGGCGACTGCGTCTAACAAACTGCCTCAGATTGAAGTTGAAGCAAGTCTTACTGATGGTGAATCGTCCGAATGTGACCCGCAACAAAATGATGACATGTCTGAGGCTTCATCATTAGAGAGTGTCTGTGCGGATGAGGATATTGTTGTTCCGGATTGCGATGAAACAGTTGAAACTGATGCTGAAGACAATCCGTCAGTTGAACCAATTGATGAATCGACCGAAACGGTTATTGACGAAATTACTTCTATTGATAATGATGAGGCAGCTGAATCTGATTGTGAATTAGGGCATACTGATCGCATCGGCGACACTGAAGCACCCGAGATACCGAGTGTCGAGAGATTTGAGCCTGCAGAAGAACAAACAGCCGATGCTGCAATCAATCTGTCATTGCCGGCGTTGCAGATGTCAGAAAACGGGGTGGAATCAGATACTGATTCTGTTTCAGAACAACAGGAGATCGCATCAGCTGACACTATTGGTGTGACAACACAACCTGTTGCCGAATTTGTCAGTCACCAGTTAATGAATATGGAAATCAAGCATATTGTTGAGGCAGCCTTGTTTGCATCAGGCTCTGCCATGTCTGTATCGCGTTTGCATCGGGTATTTGATGAAGATGAGCAGCCAGAACGCTCTGAAATCAGAGCTGCGTTAACAATTCTTCAGCAAGACTATGCTGATAAAGCAGTTCAACTGGTTGAAGTTGCAGGCGGGTTTCGTTTTCAGGTCAAGGCTGATTATGCGTCATGGGTAGCGCGGTTGTTTGAAGATCGTCCGCCAAGATATTCGCGAGCATTACTGGAAACCTTGTCGATTATTGCTTATCGCCAACCGGTGACGCGAGGTGATATTGAGAACATCCGGGGTGTCAGCGTCAGCAGCCAAATTATTCAAACCCTTCAGGAACGAGAGTGGGTTAAAATTGTTGGACATAAAGAAGTTCCAGGAAAACCGGCTTTGTTCGCAACAACATCAGGATTTCTTGATTACTTTAATTTAAAATCGTTGTCTGACCTTCCTCCACTATCCGACTTTACAATACCAGATGAAATCTCCGAACAACTTACAGACGCGTCGTCAGAAGACCAGCAAGCTGAAAACCAAGAAAACCAAGAAAACCAAGAAAACCAGGACGACCAGGACCAGAACAGCAAAGCCCAGTCAATCTCAGGCGGCACGTCAGCGCATTGAGCACCCTGAGCTGTCTGTCAAAAACGAGCCACAGACACAACCGGGTGAGCGAATCCAGAAGCTGCTTGCGCAGGCAGGATTAGGGTCGCGACGAGAAATTGAGGGCTGGATCAGACAAGGATTAATCAGGATTGATGGTCGCTGTGCTGAACTGGGGCAGAGGATTACACCGGCTGATCGCATTGAAATTCGTGGGCGGCGTGTTAATCTTGCACAACGACTTGGTGGAACGACACGCGTGTTGATGTATAACAAACCGGCAGGTGAGATTGTCGCACGTCGGGATCCTGACAACCGCCCTTTGGTTTTTTCAAAGTTTCCAAAACCTGAGCGAGGGCGTTGGGTCACTGTCGGGCGACTGGATATCAATAGCGAAGGCTTGTTGCTGGCAACCACAAATGGTGAGTTGGCTAATCAATTGATGCATCCATCATCTGAGCTTGAACGTGAATATGCGGTTCGTGTACTGGGTGAGATCACAGAACAAATGGCACAGCACTTACTCGCAGGTATTGAGTTGGAAGATGGCTTTGCGAGCTTCGAGCGAATTGATTTCTCAGGCGGGGAAGGCGCCAACAAGTGGTATCACGTCACCGTTACCCAAGGACGGAATCGTGTGGTCAGACGCCTTATGGAATCGCAAGGTTTACAGGTTAGTCGCTTGCAGCGGATCCGCTATGGCCCAGTCAGATTACCTTCCTGGTTGAAAACAGGGCGTTGTTCCGAACTCAATGAAAAAGAAATTAAGCGCTTACGGCAGGCTTTTAGCTGTGATGCTGATTAAAGTTAGGCCGCATGACGTGCAGCATTAATTAATGACTTACCAGATTCACTCTTCTGAGCGAATTCATCACTCAGCGAATCGCGCAGAATTTATTACCTGCTTGACTGAGATCCTGCCTGCCCAATCAGTACTTACTGAAATTGAAGAGCTAAAGCCTTATGAATGCGATGGCTTGCCTGCTTATACACAAGTACCCTGGGTTGTGGTTTTACCCGAGACCACAGAGCAGATTCAGTCCATCATGAAGCTCTGTCATCAACAAGGTGTTCCAGTCGTCGCTCGCGGAGCTGGTACCGGTTTGTCTGGTGGGGCATTGCCCTTATCCAATGGGGTTTTACTCAGCCTGGTCAGATTAAACCGGATTCTAAAACTTGATATTGCAAATCGTACAGCGTGCTTGCAGCCTGGTGTACGAAATGTGACGATTTCTCAAGCAGTCGAACAGTATGGGCTGTTTTATGCGCCGGATCCATCTTCACAGATTGCCTGTACGATTGGCGGGAACGTTGCTGAAAATTCAGGTGGTGTTCACTGCCTTAAATATGGATTAACAGTTCACAATCTATTGAAAATCACTTTGGTTACAGCAGATGGTGCTTTGCTTAGTCTGGGCGGTGAGGGGCTGGATGGTCCAGGGTATGACTTACTGGCATTATTAACGGGTTCAGAAGGAATGCTCGGGATTGCTGTAGAAATTACAGTCAAGCTCACGCCGATTCCGGAAGCAGTCAATCTGTTACTTGCAGTATTCGGTGATATCGAGCAAGCGGGTGAAGCAGTTGCAGGTATTATCGCTGCTGGAATCATTCCAGCCGGCCTTGAGATGATGGATAATGCCACAATTCGTGCGGCTGAAAATTTTGTTAAGGTTGGCTACCCTGTTGATGCGGCTGCAATTTTGTTGTGCGAACTTGATGGAGCTCGTGTGACTGTGAATGCAGAGACACACAGGGTTGAACAATTACTGGTTGAATATGGAGCCAGTGAAATCCGCTTGGCGGTCGATTCAGGTGAACAGCAAAAGATGTGGGCTGGTCGTAAAGCAGCATTTCCCGCGATTGGACAGATCAGTCCCGATTACTATTGTATGGATGGAACCATTCCGCGCAAACAACTCGGAGCCGTGTTAAAGCATATCAGCGAACTGTCAGTCCAGTCAGGTTTGGCTGTCGCCAACGTTTTTCACGCTGGAGACGGGAATCTTCATCCGTTGATACTCTATGATGCCAATGTTCCTGGAGAGCTGGAAAAAGCAGAACAATTAGGCTTTGATATTCTGGTTTACTGTGTTAAAGCGGGTGGCACAATTACTGGAGAGCATGGTGTGGGAGTCGAAAAAATCAATGCCATGTGTGTCCAGTTCTCGGCAGCCGAGCTTGAACAGTTCCATCGGGTAAAAGCAGCATTTGATCCTGCCGGTATACTGAATCCAGGAAAAGCTATCCCAACCCTGAACCGGTGCGCAGAATTTGGTGCTATGCATGTTCATGCTGATGTTAGGCACAGTCATCTGGATCGGTTTTAATGATTCTGTAGAGAAAAAGGAGCCAAAAAACAGAGCCTATGACAGATTTAAGTTCACAATTTCAACAGCAGATTCGTGAAGCAGTCGAAAACGAGAATCCGGTGAACCTTGTCGGCGGCAACAGCAAATCCTTTTACGGGCGCGAAGCCCGTGGTGATTCCATGCATGTTGCTGGCAACAAGGGAATTATTGACTATGAACCGACCGAACTGGTCGTCACTGTACGCAATGGTACGGCTTTGCATGAGCTGGAATCAGTCCTCGCTGAGCAAGGTCAAATGCTTGGATTTGAACCACCTTGTTACCAGAATTCTGCGACAGTCGGCGGTGCCATCGCTGCAGGCTTGTCTGGCTCCAGGAGGCCATTTAGCGGAGCTGTGCGTGATTATGTGCTTGGCTGTAAATTAATCAACGGCTATGCGGATATTCTGTCATTCGGTGGCACAGCAATGAAAAATGTCGCCGGCTATGATTTATCTCGTCTAATGGTTGGCTCAATGGGGAGTTTGGGCTTGATTCTGGAGACTTCACTGAGAGTGGTTCCAATGCATGAGATGGAATCCACCTGGTGTCAGGAAGTCAAGAGTGATCAGGTCATCGGTGTCATGAGCGCGATGTTACAAAAACCATTACCTATTTCCGGCTTGTATTACGACGGAGCGCGTTTGTTTTACAGGTTATATGGAACAGCGGATGCAATTGCGCAGTCAGCTAACACTCTGGGAGGCGAAGAATATGCAAGCCATGATCAGTTATGGTCTGATCTTAATCATCAGAAATCAGATTTTTTCCAGGATAAAACGCCATTATGGCGAATATCAGTTGCACCAGCGACTGAGCAGTTGCCATTAAGTGGGCAATGTGTCCTCGACTGGGGCGGAGCATTACGCTGGCTCAAAACAGATGAGCCCGCTGAGCAGGTTTTTCAAACTGTGGCTGATGTCGGTGGTCATGCGACCTTGTTTCGCGAGGGAAAACGCGATGAGATCATTTTTCAGCCTTTACCGCCTGACCTGATGCAGATTCAACAGCGTTTAAAGCAAGCTTTTGATCCCATGAGTGTTTTTAATCTTGGGCGTATGTATCCGGAATTTTGATTGATGCAAACCAGCTTGCAGGAATCATTTCGGAATACCTTTGCAGGCCAGGAGGCTGAAACAATATTACGCAAGTGTGTGCATTGTGGATTTTGTAATGCCACATGTCCTACGTATCAATTGCTTGGAGATGAAGCAGATGGTCCGCGAGGACGAATCTACCAAATCAAGGAGATGCTGGAAGGCGCACCGGTTTCACAGCTGACTCGCCAGCATCTGGATCGTTGTCTGTTATGCCGTGCGTGTGAAACAACGTGTCCTTCAGGAGTGAATTATTCGCGTTTGTATGAAATAGCCGGTGAATTTCAGCAACAAGCTGCGCGACCTGTTCTTGATCGATTAAGGCGCTGGCTTGTTCAGGCAGTGCTTCCATATCCACCAAGAGTCCGTTTGATGGTTAAGCTTGCGACAGTGGTAAAAGCATTTCTTCCTGATCGTCTGCATCGCCAGTTGCCGGAAATTCAGCATGCACAACAATGGCCTGATCAAAACCACCCCCGAAAGGTGATTCTGCACGAGGGATGTATTCAATCTGTAGTCGAACCAAATATCAATGTTGCAACTGCTAAAGTGCTTGATTCCGTGGGAATTTCTATCATACGTACAGCGCCTGTTGCATGTTGCGGAGCATTGCATCAGCATTTGTCCTCACTGCAGCAAGCACGAACAATGGCACGGGCTAATATTGATCAATGGTGGCCACACATAACAGCTGGGGCAGAAGCGATTGTGAGTAATGCATCAGGTTGCGGAATGATGCTTCAGGATTATCCGCAGCTATTAAAAGATGATGTTGATTATGCTGAAAAAGCCAGGATTGTCGCTGATAGATCACATGATATCGTGCAACTAATACAACATGAAACGATACATTTGAATATTAACAGTGATGAAAAGGTGGTTTTTCAATCCCCATGTTCATTACAGCATGGTTTGCAGCTTTCAGGCGAAGTGGAGCGACTCCTGCTGAATGCCGGAATAAATCTGGTGACGCCGGAAGATTCGCATCTGTGTTGTGGGCAAGCGGGCAGTTACTCGCTACTACAGTCAGCAATATCTGAACAGCTGCTAGACAATAAGTTGAAAGCATTGAGTCGCAGTAATCCCGATTACATCCTGACTGCAAATATTGGATGTTTACTGCATATGAAAGCGTCAACAACGATAGCTGTTATGCACTGGATAGAGTATATTGAAGGAAAACTTGAGTCTGTTGTCACTGAAGGCAAATAATTGCGCTATTATCCGAAAAACAGCTTGACGGGATTGAGTTAGGTTTCTATAATTGACTGTCTTTGCGGTGCAGTGATTTCTGAAGTAATTCAGGGGTGCAGCGTAGAGGCGAGCTGACATGAGTGTGTTGGCGAATGTTCTTTAACAGTCTG